>JAQSXC010000027.1 GCA_029266335.1 Eubacterium sp.
GAGGAAACAGCAGTAGTTCAGGAAGAAAACTCAGACCTGGGAGGATTTAAGGGGCTTGTAGCTCACTGGAAGTTTGATGGAGATCTGAAGGATGCCTCTCAGTTTGCAAATGAAGGAGAGGCTGTTGGCGGAAAAACGGGAATTACTTATGTTGATGCTGTAGCGGGTAAAGGTGTTAAACTGGATGGCAAAAGTTATATTAAAGTAAAAAACAGTGCTTCGCTCAATTTATGCGATAGTTTCACATTTTCTTTCTGGGTTTACAAGGAAGATATGAGAAAGAATGACGATATGGAAGGTGGAGTACCCTATATTATTAAAAATAATGATGAATATTGTGATATTCCATATGGTATGTATGAATGGTGGAAGATGACTCCGGGTATAGTGTATGCCGATTCGGACGGTGCCAAGGATATACATGCTCAAAAGAGGGTGGATATCCGGAAATGGACACTTATATCTGCAACCTATGATGGAGAAACCATGAAAATATATCATAATAAGGAACTGGTTAAGAGCGAACTGCAAAGCGGTGCTCTTATAAATTCAGCTCAACCCCTGTATATCGGGTTTGGACACTTTATGAATGTTGATAATTACTTTAAAGGTATCCTGGACGACATGAGGATTTATAATACAGCCCTCTCTTATACTGATATTGAAGACCTTTACGATGGAGTTGCCTCAAAAACACCCGGTAAGGATTTAATAAGCAAACCCAATAAATTAGTTGCATATTATAAATTTGAAGATACCCTTAAAGATTTGTCAGGATTTAAAAATGATGGTACTGCTATAAAGGCGAGTAATTTCAAATATGTAGATGGAATAGCGGGAAAAGGGGTTAAATTTAATGGTGCCAGCTATATAGCTGTAAAAGACAATGCTTCACTGGATTTAGACAAGGGCTTTACCTTTGGAGCATGGATTTATAGAGAAAAAAGTACAAAAAATCAGCCGATTTTCTCTAAATACGGTTCGAGTGAGAATAAAAAGGCATGTTCATATCAATTGACAAATTGGACGGGTATCATCCCTCTGCTGGCATTATCAGATTTTGAAAAGGAAGGAGAAACCACCGAATTTTATCCTGAGGAATCTATAGAGACCGCTGATGGTAAGTGGTTTTACTATACGGCTACATATAACGGCAAGTTTTCGGAAGATGAATCCGGAAATGCTGCTTCTGAAAATATAAACTCTGACGATATAAACAATGTTAAAATATATATTAATGGGAAATTGGTTAAAACTGAGGAATTTGAAGGTGATCTTTCAAATTCCAGCGGTCCGTTATGGATTGGTGGAACTACTGACAGTACTTATTTCAAAGGCATTATGGATGAATTCAGAATATATAATTATGGCCTATCACCAACAGATGTTATAAAATTATACAACATGAGAGATGGAATTGAAGCAACCGGTAAAGATAATAAGGTTATACTCAGTTCACTGGGGCAAAAACAGAATGTTCCGCTGAAGGTTAATCTGCTTACTCATAAATATACATCCCCAGGCATTAATGCTCCTGGCGGGAAGGAAGAATTGATCAAGCTGGATATAACAACCAAGGCTGCATACAAATCAAATAACACCAAGGTAGCTACTGTTTCAGCAAATGGAATAATTACAACCATCGGAAAGGGAAAGGCTGAAATAACAGTAACCTACAATAAGTATTCAAAAATCATACCTGTTGTTGTAAAGTAGCATAAAGTTCTTATAAATCTAAATTATTAGACAGTAACTGAATAAAGAGATCATATATGGAAGAAAGACTGGAAGCTCATGAAAATTGGGTGTTTTCAGTCTTTTTTTAATTACAATTAATATTCCTTTTTGTTTTAATAGATATTTTATTGTGCTATAATCAAAGGAAAAGTTTTCGTAAAGTAATAGCACCCGGCAACTGAGGAATCGCAACGAACCGGCTTATGTGGAGGTAATATGACTGCTAATACAGAGAATACGTTTGATTTAATAATTGTTGGAGCGGGAGCTGTGGGCTGTGCAGTTGCCAGAGAGCTATCCCGGTTCGATCTTAAAATAGCCGTTCTTGAAAAGGAAAGTGATGTGGCAGCAGGTACCAGCGGCCGAAACAGCGCAGTTGTACATGCCGGCTTTAATAATAAACCGGGAAGTCTCATGGCAAAGCTATGTGTTGAAGGCAATGAGGGCTTTGAAAAGGTATGCACCGAGCTGGATGTACCCTATAGAAAGACCGGAAAGCTTATTGTAGCCTTCGATAAGAGTGATTTCGCCGGCATTGACAAGCTTATGGAGAACGGCCGGAAAAATGGGGTAAAGGGGCTTGAATTCGTCGGCGCCGATGTGGTCGGAAAGTTGGAGCCTCATGTTGGAGGTATCGGCGCCATGCTGTCACCGAACACTGCCATAACAAGCCCCTTCCTGTATACTGTTGCACTTGCTGAGAATGCGGCCCGGAATGGAGTAAGGTTTTACTTTGAAACCGAAGTGAACGGCATTACCAAAAGAGATAGCTTATTCAGATTAAGTGCGGGTAACAGACATTTTTACAGCAGATATATAATTAACAGTGCAGGACTTTATTCAGACAGAATATCATCTCTGGCAGGAGAAAAGGGGTATACAATTTATCCCTGCCGCGGAGAATACTTCATTCTGGACAAAAGGACCAGCCAGTACCTGAATATGCCGGTGTACCCTGTTCCAAGGCCGGGTATCGGCGGACTTGGTGTCCATCTGACCCCAACGGTAGAAGGCAATATTCTTATTGGCCCCAGTGCGGAATATATAAAATCAAAAAGTGATTATGGTGCTACCAAAAGTGTTATGGACCAGTTGTTCAAAGAGGCAAAAGAACTGCTGCCGCCTCTTGAAATGAAGCATATTATCAGGAGCTATACGGGTATACGGTCAAAGCTTGTAGGGCCTAAAACAGGAGGTTTTGGCGACTTTATTATTGAAGAATCAAAAGTTGTTTCCGGATTGATTAATCTTATAGGAATAGAGTCACCGGGACTGACCTCCTCAGTTCCTATAAGCAGAATGGTAAGGGATATCCTCTCAAATAAAGAGGAGCTTAAGGAAAAGAAAGACTTTATTCCCACAAGAAAAGGCATTGTACAATTCAGGGACCTTACCCTTGAAAAAAAGGAAGAGCTTATTAAGCAGTATCCCGAGTACGGAGAGATTGTCTGCAGATGCGAGGGCATTACCAAAAAAGAAATCATCGAGGCCATAAACAATCCTCTGGGTGTAACTACCCTGGCAGGTATAAAGTACAGAGCAAGGCCTATGATGGGAAGATGCCAGGGAGGTTACTGCCTTACAAGGATAGTTGATATTCTTAAGGAACAAAAAGGGATACAGCCCGAGCAGGTAACAATGAGAGGAAATGAATCAAAACTGTTTACCGGCAGTGTTAAATGAGAATATAGTTATTTATGGAGTGAATGAGTTTCATAATTTTTCGTGGCCGTTATGCGGCTCATGGAGGACAGTATGTTGATAAATAAGGAATTGATAATCGTTGGAGCCGGACCGGCCGGTTTAGCCGCAGCAATTGAAGCGACAAAAAGAGGGCTGAAAGATATTCTGGTACTGGAGAGGGAACCGGTTGCGGGAGGTATTCTGAACCAGTGCATTCACGATGGCTTCGGTCTTATCAAGTTCAATGAAGCCTTGACCGGGCCGGAATATGCAAAGAGGTATATAGATGAAGCTATAAAATCAGGTATAGAAATTATAACAAACGTAATGGTTCAGGATATCAGCAGTGAGAAAGTTGTTACAACTATCAGCCCAGACGGCATCAGGAGCTATAAGGCTAAAGCCGTTATACTTGCAATGGGCTGCAGGGAGAGAACCAGAGGAGCCATTTGCATACCGGGGACCCGTCCTGCCGGTGTATTTACAGCCGGAGTGGCACAGAATCTCGTTAATATCAGAAATGTTATGGTGGGTAAAAATATTGTAATACTGGGTTCGGGAGATATAGGCCTTATAATGGCAAGACGCTTGACACTTGAAGGTGCAAAGGTTCTGGCCGTTGTTGAAAAGCTTCCCTACTCCAGCGGACTTCAGAGAAATATAACTCAATGCCTTGAGGACTTTGATATTCCTCTTCTTCTGAGTCATACAGTAACAAATATAGAAGGCAAGGAGAGAGTTTCGGGAGTTACTATTTCAAAAGTTGATGAAAAAGGAAACATAATACGAGGAACATCAAAGAAATTCATATGTGACACCTTGATCCTTTCTGTTGGACTTATACCCGAAAATGAATTATCCATAAATGCAGGCGTGGTCATAGATGAAACAACCAGTGGTGCAAAAGTGGATGAAAACTTGCAAACAAGCATTCCGGGGATATTTGCATGCGGAAATGTACTTCAGGTTCACGATTTGGTGGATTATGTTTCTGCAGAAGGAGAGCTGGCGGCTAAATCGGCTGTTACCTATGTACATGAGCAAAATGTTACCGGATATACAGAAAATAAGATTTCTGTAAAGGCAGGCAGCGGAATTAGATATGTTTTGCCTCACAGCATCAGTGCAGACAAGGATATTACCTTTTCAATGAGGGTGGTAAGACCCGGGAAAAATAAAACAGTTATTTTCAGAGCGGGAGACAAAGTTATAAGAAAAAGAAATTATATAGCTGTTAATCCTGCCGAAATGATAAGGATAGATCTGAAGTCAACGGAACTCACGAATATTTCAGAACTGGAGGTCTGTATAAATGAAGACTGATAAAGAAATAGTATGCATTATATGCCCTAACGGCTGCAGGATGAATGTTATTATAGATGAGCAAAACAAGGTTATCCAGGTAAATAATGCGTTGTGCAGAAATGGCAGAACCTATGCAGAAAATGAGATTCAGTGTCCCATGAGAAGCCTTACCTCCACTGTAAAGGTTAAGGGAGGAATAATGCCTCTGGTCAGTGTCAGAAGTGATATACCCGTACCCCGGGAAAAAATCAGTGAGGCAGTCAATGCGCTGAAAAAGTATGAACTTGCTGCGCCTGTGGAATTCCACCAGGTGGTTGTTAACGACATACTGGGCACAGGCGCAAATATTATAGCCACAAAACAGGTATTGAAAGCTTAATATAATTTTTGATAAAAATATTAAGGACAGGAAACGATGACAGAGAAAGTTAACTGCCGAAAATGTAAATACTATTATATAACATGGGATAATAATATGCCCTATGGATGTAAGGCTTTTGGTTTTAAAGCCAGACAAATACCTTCACTGGTGGTTTTTCAGTCTTCCGGCAAAGCATGTCAGGCCTTTGAGGAGAAGCAGAAAGACTCGCACAAATAATATATCAGGAAGCATTTGATAGTTCTGTTGAAGTACAAAAAATTCCATTCAGATTATCATAAATCATTCCGCATTTTCCTGATTCATTGGCTTTTGCTACATATCTGCACTTGGTATAGGCTTCTTTATTAACTGAAGCGCAAATGTGACAGGGAATTTCACCGGAACAATTTCCTGAAAGTATTCCCTCCAGGGCCTCCAGTCTGGTAATACTGCTATTGATATTAAAAGAAATAAAATTTCTGAAGTAATGTTTTGAATCCAGAACTTCGAAATTAAGACAGGTTTTTTTAAATAGCCACGGAACCTTTTCCTCTTCTTCAATATAAGATGGACCCAGCATAAGGGTGGGATCCGGAACAATGCATGGAACCAGAGAACTGCATGCCTCATACATTCCGTAGGAACATACGTATTTTTTAACAACCTTGTCATATGAAAGATGCTTGCAAAATGCACAGGATCGGTAGGATTCAATTTTGTGCCTGTAGTATAGCTTTGAGCCGAAAATAGACATATAATAAAATCTGTAAATCAAATCTACCGAAAGTATTCCGGATTTTTTCAGCAATCTTACAATTATATTCATCTTGTTTTCTAAATATTCCATTTTATACCACCTCCTTGCTATATTAACATCTGAAGTGAAATAATTCTCTATATTTCCCCGGTGAAAAAAATGTAATACGTTTCCCATTTTTTTAAAACAGCTTATATTAACCGATAACCTTCCTGAAGAAAAAAAAGTCAGTGAAAAAATGCGATTTATGAAGGGAAATGGCACATTTTATACGGGATGCCTTTCGGAAAAGAAACTGACTGTTTTGCTGTTTCTCCAAAACTTAATTAACTTTTAACGCTGATTTATTGCTTGTTATGATATAATTAGTCTATTGGAGGATAAACGTGAAGAAATAATCTGTTGCAAACACAAATGTACTTCACGTATAGAAAACCCTTCCGAGGGTTTTCATAATTATTTGTATCGCTGCATAGCGGCGAAATGGGGTATATCATGAAAGATTTTGTACATTTGCACGTACATACCGAATACAGCCTGCTGGACGGCTCGAACAGAATAAAGGATCTGATACAAAGAGTAAAAGAGCTTGGTATGAGCAGTGTTGCCATAACAGACCACGGTGTAATGTACGGTGTCATTGAATTTTATAAAGAAGCACAAAAGCATGGAATCAAACCTATTTTAGGTTGTGAAGTATATACCGCAAAGCGGAGCATGCAGGACAAACAGCCGGGTCTGGACTCGGATTACGGGCATCTTGTTCTGCTTGCAAAAAATCTGACAGGCTATAAGAATTTGATGAAAATTGTCTCTCTGGGTTTTACCGAAGGCTTCTACTATAAGCCGAGAGTGGATTATCAAACCCTGGAGAAGTATTCTGAAGGAATAATTGCACTCAGTGCCTGTCTGTCCGGAGACATTCCTGCTGCAATTCTCAATAATGACCATGAGAAGGTTGTAGAACTGGCTAAAAAGCTGAACGGCATATTCGGGCAGGATAATTTTTATCTGGAATTGCAGCACAACGGAATAAGTGATCAGAATCTGGTTAATCAACAGCTCATAAAGTTGTCAGCTGAACTTGCCATACCACTGGTTGCCACTAATGATGCTCATTTTCTGACCAGAGAGGCAGCCCAGTCCCACGATATACTTTTATGTATACAAACGGGAAAGTCTGTTAATGATGACAACAGAATGAGATTTAACACTGATGAGATCTATGTAAAATCTCCTGAGGAAATGTACCAGAATTTCAGAAATGTTGAATCTGCTTTGGAGAATACAGTAAAAATAGCAGAAATGTGCAATGTTGAGCTGGAATTTGGCAAGCTTCATCTGCCAAGCTTTACTGTGGAAGAGGGATATACTCCCTATGAATACCTGAAGGAAAAATGTTATCAGGGTCTGAATAATAAGTATGGAGAAAATTGCAGTGAAGAAATAAAGCAGAGGCTTGAATATGAGCTTTCTGTCATTTCCACAATGGGTTATGTGGACTATTTCCTTATTGTGTGGGATTTTATCAGATATGCAAGAGAGAAGGACATCATGGTTGGACCGGGCAGAGGTTCTGCTGCAGGCAGCCTTGTTTCCTACTGCCTTGGAATTACAAGCATTGACCCTCTGAAGTACAACCTTCTTTTTGAAAGATTTTTGAATCCCGAAAGAATCAGCATGCCTGATATAGATATAGACTTCTGCTATGAAAGAAGGCAGGAGGTAATTGATTATGTTATCAGCAAGTACGGCAAGGACAAGGTTTCACAGATCATAACCTTTGGAACCATGGCGGCCAGACTGGCTATCAGAGATGTGGGCAGAGCACTGGATATGCCGTATGGTGAGGTTGATATCGTAGCAAAAATGATTCCTTTCCAGATAGGGATGAATATTGACAAGGCGTTGGAAATAAACCCTGAGCTTAAAAAGAAATATGAGCTGGAAGAAGATACGCGAATGCTGATCGATACGGCAAGAAGTCTGGAAGGCCTGCCAAGACATGCTTCGACCCATGCTGCCGGAGTTGTTATTTCAAAAGAACCCATAGTGGAGTACGTACCCTTGCAGTTGAATGAAAATAACGTAACTACACAGTTTACCATGGGTCTGCTGGAGGAACTGGGCCTTCTTAAGATGGACTTTTTAGGGTTAAGGACACTTACTGTTATCAGGGACGCAGTAAACCTTATAGAGCAGGGTCATAACAGGAAAATAGACATTAACAACATAAATTATGATGATATTGATGTATATAAAATGATAGGTGAAGGCAAGACTGTTGGTATATTTCAGCTTGAAAGCGGCGGCATGACTCAGTTTATGAAGGAACTGCAGCCAAGCTCCCTTGAAGATATCATAGCGGGTATTTCCCTGTACAGGCCGGGACCCATGGACCAGATACCAAGATATATTCGAAATAAGAACAATTCTAAAGAGATAAAGTATCATCATCCCATGCTGGAGAGCATTCTAAACGTGACATATGGATGTATGGTTTATCAGGAACAGGTAATGCAGATAGTCCGGGAACTTGGAGGGTATTCTTACGGCAGATCCGACCTTGTAAGACGTGCCATGTCAAAAAAGAAGGTTTCTGTGATGGAACAGGAACGGAAGAACTTTATTTATGGAATAACTGATGAGCAGGGAAATGAAATAGTCAAGGGTGCAGTAAAAAACGGTGTGGATGAGTTCACTGCAAATAAAATATTTGATGAAATGATGGACTTTGCCAGCTACGCCTTCAATAAATCCCATGCTGCTGCCTATGCTGTAGTTGCGTATCAGACGGCATGGCTGAAACATTACTATCCCGTGGAGTTTCTGGCTGCATCGTTAAACAGCTTCCTTGGCAGCAGTGACAAGGTTTCACAGTATGTAAACGAGTGTAAGGTTCTTAACATAAAAGTACTGCCGCCTGACGTAAATGAAAGTAATGTAAAATTTACTGTTGTAAATCAAAAAATAAGATTTGGTTTGGCAGCAATAAAAAATGTTGGAGAAAATGCTATACAATCAATGATTTCTGAACGTACGCAGAATGGACTATTTACGACCTTTTTGGACTTTTGTCAGAGAATAGAAGGTCGGGAAATAAATAAAAGGTGTATAGAAAGTCTGATTAAAAGTGGAGCATTTGATTCTGTACATGTTTACAGGTCAAAGATGATGGCAGTATATGAAAGATTTTTGGACGGAATTGCCCAGTCCAGAAAGAAAAGCATGGAGGGACAGCTGTCTATTTTTGATCTGATGCTGGAACCGCAAGAGTCACTGAAAGAGGATTATCCGGACATAAAGGAATATCCCTCCAATGTAATGCTGGCAATGGAAAAGGAAATGCTGGGACTTTATGTATCAGGGCATCCGCTGAGTGAATACCAGAGCATTCTTGATAAGAATGTTAATCTCTTCAGTAAGGATATGTTTATTAACGGTAATGAAGATGATAATAACGATATTGAACTTGAGCTGAAAAAATTGTCAGATTCCATGCGGGTTGCAGTAGGGGGAATAGTCGTATCAAGAAAGACCAAAACTACAAAAAATAATAATCTGATGGCCTTCATAGGTCTTGAGGATTTATACGGCACAATGGAATTAATAGTTTTCCCGACAATATTCGAAAAGTATTCTCAGCTGCTTCAGCAGGAAAGCATAGTAATTGTTTATGGAAGACTTAGCCTGAGAGAGGACGAGCAGCCTAAAATAATATGTGAAGAGGTATTGCCTATCAGAAGCCTTGAAGAGAAAGGCCTTTACATGTATTTCAATAAGGAGTTGTCAAAGGAGGAGAGTTCGTCCCTTATAGCATTATTAAAATATTTCAATGGATCTACTCCAACTTATATCAGAAAAAAGGATGATGATAAATTTAAAAAATTGGATAGGCAATATTGGATTGATGTCAATAATGATATAATGGAAGAACTGGAATCTCGGCTTGGTAAGGATAATATAACTATAAAATAACCGTGCTTAATATTGATTTTTGGTGGAAAATAATATAATATAAATGTCGAGGTGGTTAAATGGACAACCTGGAAGATAAAATTTCCGGTGAGTACGTTGCAGTGAAAGCAAACGAAAACGGAGTTACTATTATCGGTTTAACACGAGGAAGGGATACTAAATTTCATCATACCGAGAAGCTTGATAAAGGTGAATTGCTTTTAGCACAATTTACTGAAAATACTTCTGCGATAAAAATAAGAGGCAAGGCGACTGTTTATTGCAGATATGGCACTATTCAATGCGGGGAATAACAATTTGAAAGGTAGTGTAGATGATAATGTGGACAGTGGTATACATGGCCCAAAGCAAAGAAGTAGCTAATCAGCTGCAGGAGCTTTTGTCCAATGAAGGTATTCTTGTTAAACTCAGGCCTATTAGCAAGAATCATGAAAACAATGATAATTACTTTGAAGTACTTGTTCCAGAGGCAGAAGTTGAGGAAGCACATAGCGTTATTATTGAAACGGGTTATTGATAAATATTATTGAATAATAGCTCCGCGCTTTTTAGCCCGGGGCTATTACTACGTATAAATAAAAATATAGCAGTCAGATATTATGTGAAATAATAATAATTATATATATACATGCAACAATTAGCGATTTATTACGTAAAATGAAAGGAATGAGAGATTTGCTTTATGTTGATATACCTTTAACAGTCAGGTATGCAGAAACTGACAGGATGGGAATAGTACATCATTCCAATTATCCTGTGTGGTTTGAAGTTGGACGGACAGAATTTATCAAACAAAACGGAATATCATACTCGGAAGTTGAAAAACAGGGAATTCTATTACCTCTGCTGGAATTGAAGTGCAAATTTATTAATTCTTCTACATATGAGGACAAGATAATTGTAAGAACAAGTATAAAAAGTTACACAAAAACCAGATTGAATTTCTATTATGAGGTCTTCAAAGAGTCAAATATGGATAGTCCCATTACGACAGGGGAGACAATCCACGTGTGGACCAATACCAATTTGAAACCAATAAATCTGCAGAAGTGTAAGGAAGAACTTTACAATATTATTGTACAAAACAGCGCAGGAAATATGGAGTAGATACTCAATAAATGTAAATACATTAAAATTTATGTAATATAAGAAAATATTGCATTGATTTGTTGTTGTATGATAAACTATTTTTACTTGTTCGTTCCGTAAAAGTCTGTCAGATTTTATTAAGATATCGGGTGGTGTGCAGGTGAGAAAAAATATTCCAAATCTATTAACTTTGCTAAGGCTTATAATTGTCCCTATTTTAGGTTACTTTCTGTATTTTGAAAATTATATTCCGGCAGTGGTACTTTTTGCATTTGGTGGTTTTACTGATGTACTTGACGGATATATAGCAAGAAAATACAATATGGTAACAAAGTGGGGAAAGTTTTTTGATCCGCTGGCAGACAAGTTAATGCAGATAACTGCGCTGGTTTTTTTGGTTTTGCATCACTTTATACCCATTGTGGTACTTGTTATAGTAATAATTAAAGAATCATTAATGTTAACCGGCGGGATCATTCTTTATACGAAAGGAAAAACTGTTATCGGTGCCAACTGGTACGGTAAACTGGCAACAGTAATCTTTTATTTTGCTATTCTGGCAACAATTATACTTAGTCTGGATAGTCTGAACAACAGCTATACAACCATTGCTATTAATATTTTCCTGGGTTTGGCAGTAGCGTGTACCTTGTTTGCTTTGGTTATGTATATAATAATCTACTATAAGTTTTCAAAAAACTATGAGAAAAATAATTCGTAAGTTCATTGATATTTATTAAATAAATCAGGTACACTTTTAGTGTATCTTTTTTAATATCCCGGTAACTATGCTTACCATCAAATTATCATCAAAGCATAGTTTTCAGGATATCAATAAAGTCTGACTGAATTCTTTTCTAAGACTTTGTTGATTTTTATTAATAAAATAACTAAAAAATGAATTTTATTAATTAGAAACTTTAAAATGTTAATAGATTAGTAACAATTTTGTGATATCATAAAATAAGTTTTATAAAATACATTACTTTTTATTGAATATACTTGGAGGATAAATTGTTCGGATATATAATGCCGGAAAAGCCGGAGCTCAAAATTAAGGAATTTGACATATATCGTGCATATTATTGTGGAGTGTGCAAGTCAATTGGAAAAAGACATGGTCAGCTTAAAAGAATGACTTTAACCTATGATGCTGCATTTCTTGCAATGTTGCTCTGTTCTATTCTGAAAATGGACACAAAGCTGGTCATGGAAAGATGTATGGTTCATCCTTTGAAAAAATCCTTTGTCACGTACAACGAAATAATTGATTACGCATCCGACATAAATATTATCCTGGCGTATAATAATATTAAAGACAAGTGGGAGGATGATAAGTCCAAACCGGCTTTAATGGGAATGGCGGTTTTAAAAAGAGCTTATAAAAAGTTAGTGGTAGAATACTCCAAGAAATGTGCTATAATAAATCAAAGACTTGAAGAATTAGCTCAGTTGGAGAAAAGTAAATGCAATTCTGTAGATGCCGCAGCTGAGCCCTTTGCAAGGCTGATGGAAGAAATTCTTGACTATGAGAAGCTGGATGATAAAACAAGACAGATATTAAGGTGGATGGGCTATAATCTCGGAAAATGGATCTATCTTATTGATGCATTTGACGATATTGAGGATGACTTGAAGAATTCAAGTTACAACCCCTTTTTATTACACTTCGATTTTAACGGCAGCATTGAAGATATTTCACAATTTAAAAACCGGATAAAAAGCCAGGCGGAATTTACGTTGCTGTATTGTCTCGGCGAGGCCTCAAAGGCTTTTGAGCTATTGAATACAAAAGAAAATAAAGGTATATTGGAAAATATATTATATATGGGAATGTTAAGCAAGACTGATAAAATTTTATGCCAGAAGGGCTGTGATAAGTCTGGCTGTGATAAGTCTGATAGAAAATAAAGCATCCGATGACTTTCGCATATTTTGCGAGTGAATAAATAAATTGCGGTGTAGAAATATATAAGTTTATTTCATCCAAACATTTTAAATTTCATTACTTTTGAGATGTTACGGATGGTAGATGATAATTCATTAACATACACCAGAAATGGAGATAACCGTGAAAAATCCGTATGAAGTACTTGGAATAAATGAAAATGCATCTGAAGAAGAAATCAAAAAGGCATACAGGGAACAGGTTAAAAAATATCATCCTGACCAATATCAGGATAATCCTCTGTCAAAATTAGCTGAAGAAAAGCTCAGAGAAGTTAACGAAGCCTACGAATACCTTACCGGAAAGGGGCAGACAGCCAAGACCAGTAATGGTTGGAGCGGAAGAAGCAGTTATTCCGGAGGGCAGAACAACTATGCAGCCGGAGCTCAGGGTTCTGGAGATGGCAGCTTCAGACAGGTAAGGCTCTATATAAACAGTGGAAATATAGCAGCAGCCGAAGCGATGCTGGAAGGCATATCAAATAAAAATGCCGAATGGTTTTACCTGCGCGGATTAATATTTATGAAGAAGGGCTGGTATAACGAGGCTATTATGAACATAAAGCAGGCCTGCAATATGGATCCCTCAAATTATGAATACAGGGATGCCCTTAACAGGATGAATGCGAATAACAATATGTATCGCGGAAACGCAAATAACCGCGGTTATGGAGCAGGTCCAAGCTTTTGTGATATGTGTATGTGTGCCTGGTGCTCTGATTCAATGTGTGAATGCTGCGGCGGTGATCTTATCGGCTGCTGCTAAACGTGAAGATTAGCTGTAGTACCTATATCGGGAACTTCACGTATCAAAACTGTAAACAGCTTTTATTGGTCACCATGCGGTGAGCGTGTTAGCATAATTGATTAGAAAACGCAGGTGGAGGTTTTTTATTACATGAACTATGGTACAAGAGTAAAAAGTATAACACTTAGTGGTATACTTCTGGCATTCACAGTCATATGTGTTTTTCTTGCTGCGGTACTTCCTACCAGTAAGCTGTCTTTATATGCTGTAAGCTCGTTGTTTATGGCAGTGATTGTCATAGAATTCGGTACCAGGGCAGGTTGGGCATTCTATCTGGCTTCAGCGATTTTGTCTGCGCTGCTGGTTCCAAGACTCGAGGTAATACCGTTTATAGTATTTTTCGGAGTGTACGGTCTTATAAAGCTGTATATCGAGAGGATTCACAGCAGAGTACTTGAATATGTATTAAAACTGGGTTACTTCAATATTTGCCTTGTTTTGGGTCTGGTTTTTCTTAAGGAAATTATTTTGAATGGAGTAAACCTTACAGCTCCGGTATACATAGTTGCAGGAATATTGGAGGTTGTATTTATTGTGTATGACTACATTTATACCCTGTTTATCAGATTTTATGGCACGCATTTAAAACCAAAATTAAAACTTTAATTTTTGGATTGATAACAGGATGATTGGAAATAAATTGAAAACCGGCGCTGTATATATTACAATATTTGTAAATATGCAGCGTTATTTTATTGTTCGGAGGTAATGATGACACCAGCTTTTTCATATTCAATAGCGGTTTTCTTTATTATTCTGGTTGCAGGCTGTGCGGTTAATTTGCTGAGGCAGCATTACATATTTCAATTATTGGGTATTGCTTTCTTTTTTACATATATATTAATTAATTCGGCCATATTTGTTGAAGGTACTTATGATGCCTCCTTCACTGATCTGTTTTACAGATCGCTGCCTTCTCTTTTTGGTATGTCAGCCTGCCTTATCAGCATGACGTTGGGTTTTTGGATATTTCCCTCGATCAGAAACAAAGTTAAGGATTAATTCAAAAAAATTTATCCATTTGCGGCATTTAAAAGGCTTATATTATTATCCTCAAAAAGCTTGCAAAAAACATAAAGCTTTTTGAGGACAATAATGACAGAAGAAGATAATAGTGCCGCATTTCGCCGCTTTGCGCTTTGGTTGCGGCTCATGCCGGGCTGTGCTATAATTAAAATGTTTGCTTAACGGGACATTTATTCAAACTGTTCCGGAGCACATTTTAATACAGCACTGCCTTTTTTATTATTTATGTGAATTGCCAAAAACAATTAGTGGGAAGCTAAAAGAGTGCAGCTTGGATATGATGACCGCAGAAATCTGAGCCTACATAAAGTGAAAGTTGCTCGATTTCCTGTAAGAAGGAAGGACGCTTTATATGAATAAAAAAACAATAAGAGTACTTGAATTTGAGAAAATTACAGATAAATTAAAGGGTTTAACTGCTTCAGAGCTTGGAAGGGAACTGGTAGAGGAGCTGGTTCCTCAGACTGATTTCAACTCTGTAGAAAAAATGCTGGCTGAAACCAATGATGGTGTCAGCTGCATTGTGAGACGCGGTTCACCGCCTCTGGGCGGAATCCATGATATCAGACCTTGCTTGAAGAGACTTGATTTGGGTGGAATTTTAAATCCCGGAGAACTTCTCAAAATAGGCGGAGTTCTGCGTGCAGCAAGAAGGCTTAAAGGCTATGTAAATGACAAACTGGATGAAAATAAGGAAAATGTGGTGTATGAATTGATTTCCTGCCTGGAATCCAATCAAAGACTGGAGCAGAAAATTGACCTGTGCATAATAAGCGAAGAAGAAATTGCAGATAATGCAAGCCCCGCGCTTAATACCATCAGACGCCAGATAAAGGATCAGCAGGCTTCAATCAAAGATAAACTAAATGATCTCATACGTTCCTCAAAATATCAGAAATATATACAGGAATCGGTTGTAACCATGAGAGGTGACAGATATGTTATTCCTGTTAAGCAGGAACACAAAAATGATATCCCGGGTCTGGTGCATGATTCCTCCTCCAGCGGAGCAACTTTATTTATTGAGCCTATGGGGGTAGTGGAAGCAAATAATGCCATAAAGCAGCTCAAAATCAAGGAACAGGCTGAGATTGAAAGAATTCTGGCTGAATTATCGTCAGATGCGTCGCTGATATTACCCCAATTAAACGCAAATATGAGTATTATGGCGAGACTGGATTTCATATTTGCCAAAGCGAAGCTTGCAACCGACCTGAATTGCATATGTCCGAGAATAAATCAAGAGGGTAAAATCATTATCAAAAAGGGAAGACATCCTTTGCTGGACCCTAAAGCCGTAGTACCTATAGATTTCTGGATTGGAGAAAAATTCAGTTCACTTATTGTAACAGGTCCTAATACCGGCGGAAAGACGGTTTCTTTAAAAACTGTCGGACTCTTTACTCTTATGATGCAAAGCGGTCTTCTGGTTCCTGCCAACGAAGGAACAGAAATGAGCGTTTTCGAAAGAATTTATGCTGATATCGGTGATGAACAGAGTATTGAACAAAGTCTCAGTACCTTCTCCTCACATATGAAAAATATTGTTGAAATACTGAAGAATGTTAACGGCAAATCTCTGGTGTTGTTTGATGAGCTGGGTGCCGGGACAGACCCCACTGAAGGAGCAGCACTGGCCATGTCAATACTTGAATGCCTGCACCGGATAGGGGCAACAACACTGGCCACCACACACTATACCGAACTTAAGGTTTATGCTATTTCTACGCAGGGGGTGGAAAATGCCTCCTGTGAGTTTGATGTAGAGACCCTGAGACCTACTTATAAGCTTTTGATCGGTGTTCCGGGAAAGAGTAATGCCTTCGCCATATCAAAGAGACTGGGGCTTACCGATGACATTATCGAAAGATCTAAGGAATTCCTGTCACAGGAGGACATACGGTTTGAAGATATTCTGCTGAGCATAGAAAAGAACCGCGGTGAAGCCGAAAAGGAAAAAATGCGTGCCGAAAGTTACAGACTGGAGGCTGAAAGATTAAAGAAAGACCTGGAAGAGCAGAGGAGCAGGCTGGCCGTACAGAAGGAAAATGAGCTCCGAAAGGCAAAGGAAGAAGCCAGGTGCATTCTTATGGATTCAAAGAGGCAGGCTGAAGAACTTGTATCAGAGATGAAGAGGCTTGCCAAGGAGCAGGAGGAAGCAGAGGTCAGAAGACAGACTGAAGAGCTCCGCCAGAAACTTAACAGGAGCATAAGCAGTCTGGATGACTCTCTTGTAGAATCCATTATGCCAAAGAAAGGTCTTGTCAAACCTCCTAAGAATCTCAAGCCCGGCGATTCAGTTCTTATTGTAAATCTGAATCAAAAAGGGACTCTCCTTTCAGCACCGGATAAAAACGGTGAGTGTCAGGTTCAGGCAGGTATAATTAAAATAAATGTTCATATTTCAAATCTGAAGCTTGTTGATGAACAAAAGCAGCAGCTGCAGAGAACGGGAATAGGTAAGATTGGTGTCTCCAAGGCTCAGAACATGTCCTCTGAAATAGACTTGAGAGGAATGCTGCTGGATGAGGCTGTTGATGTTGTAGATAAATATCTTGATGATGCAAGTATTGCCGGTCTGGGAGAGGTGACTCTGATTCACGGCAAAGGAACCGGGGCGTTAAGAGCCGGTTTGCAGCAGCATTTGAAACATAATCCACATATAAAAAGCTTCAGACTGGGTAAACTGGGAGAAGGAGAAAGCGGAGTAACTGTTGTTGAAATTAAATAACAAATATCCAATTTGTCTATAAAAGATTTGAATTGACGTTAAATTCCAGTAAATATGTACGGTTGACTTTTTCGGTTCATTAAATTACAATTAGTAGTGGTTTTTTTATATAAAATAAATTTATTCTGAACAAGATTGGATTTTTCCATTTTATTTGAATATTTTTAATAAAGTAGCAAGCATTTGAAACTATTGAAGTTTATGAAGGAGAATTTTTGTGGATATCAGACAGGATATTAGAAACATCGCAATAATAGCGCACGTTGACCATGGTAAAACAACTCTGGTGGATGCCATGCTCAGGCAGAGTGGTATTTTCAGAGAAAATGAAGCTGTAGCCGAGAGAGTTATGGACTCAAACGATCTGGAAAAGGAAAGAGGAATTACAATACTGGCAAAAAACACCGCAGTTAACTATAACGGTATCAAAATCAATATTGTGGATACACCCGGCCATGCTGACTTCGGCGGTGAGGTTGAACGTGTTCTGAAAATGGTTGACGGTGTTCTTCTATTAGTCGATGCCTTTGAAGGCTCAATGCCTCAGACAAGGTTTGTATTGAAAAAGGCGCTTTCATTGAATTTAAAACCAATTGTTGTAGTAAATAAGATTGACAGACCTGAAGCAAGACCTGATGAGGTTGTTGATGAAATAATTGAACTCTTTATTGAACTGGGTGCTGATGATGATCAGCTGGAATTCCCTGTAGTGTATGCATCATCAAGAGAAGGCTTTGCAGTATGCGATCTTGGCGGAGAAAGAATAGATCTGAAACCGTTATTTGATATGATCATTGATAAGGTGCCTGCTCCAAAGGGTGATTTGTCGGGAACACTTCAGCTGTTGGTTTCAAATATAGACTACGACGAATATGTGGGAAGAATTGCTATAGGAAGAGTTGAAAGAGGTTCTGTGAAGCTCGGACAGCAAGCAATAATCTGTAAAAAAGAGGGCGATATTCTTAATGCAAGAATTACAAAGCTCTATTGTTATGAAGGCTTGAAGCGTATAGATACAAACGAAGCACAAATAGGTGACATTGTAGCTGTATCGGGTGTTGGTGATGTAACCATCGGTGATACCATCTGTGAAGTTGGTGCACCTGATCCGTTGCCGTTTGTGGCAATTGACGAACCTACCCTGTCCATGACCTTCAGTGTTAACAACAGTCCCTTTGCAGGTAGAGAAGGAACATTTGTTACTTCCAGACATTTGAGAGACAGACTATTTAAAGAACTTGAGACAAATGTAAGTTTAAGAGTAGAAGAAACCGACTCTGCCGACTCCTTCAAGGTATCCGGAAGAGGAGAACTTCATCTTTCAATATTAATTGAAACCATGAGAAGACAGGGCTATGAATTTAATGTTTCAAAACCAACTGTTATCAACAGGGAAATTGACGGAGTTCTGATGGAGCCTATAGAGTATCTTATGATTGATGTTCCTGAAGAATATATGGGTGTTGTAATGGAAAAACTGGGCACACGAAAGTCTGAAATGGTTAACATGACTTCCGCCAACCAGGGTTATATGAGACTGGAGTTTAAAATACCTGCCAGAGGTTTGATCGGATATAGATCAGAGTTATTGACCGATACAAAGGGAAATGGAATTATGAATCATATATTCCATAGCTATGAACCATACAAGGGTGATATTTCAACAAGACAAAGAGGTTCTCTGGTTGCTTGGGAGGACGGAGAAGCTGTTACTTACGGTCTCTACAATGCCCAGGAAAGAGGAACTCTGTTCATTACGCCGGGAACCAAGGTATACGAGGGAATGATAGTTGGAGAAAATGCCAGATATGATGACCTCGTAGTTAACGTTTGTAAAAAGAAGCATGTAACAAACATGAGAGCATCGGGTTCTGATGAAGCTTTGCGTTTAACACCGCCAACCGTTCTCAGTCTTGAACAGGCACTTGAATTTATAGCAGAAGATGAGCTGGTTGAGATGACACCAAAGAATATCCGTTTAAGAAAGAAGATACTTGATACAGAAATGAGAGCCAAGGATAGAAGCAAGAAATAAGCCGGACGCTGTGTAACAAACCGGGTACAGGTTTAATAAGGCAAAGTGTATCTTTCAAAAAAATAACAGCTGTTTAATGAATTGATGAAATCGTTTATTTATCACGATTTCATCAATTTTTTCTAGCCATACTGTTGTTGGATTGGGGTGCTATCAAATAAAAAGTAATGTGTATTTATTGTTACAGATTATATTTGCAGAGGATAGCTATCATTTCCGGTTGGGCACTAATTCTGGACAAAATGTGAAAAAAATATTATAGTATTTATTATAGACGTACCAGTATAAAGGTACATTTAAAAAAGGTATATTATGTTTTTTCATCATGAGAATGGAGTCATGTATTAATGAGTAGAAAATTAAAGGTTGCATTAGTAGGCATTTTAGCTATCTTTATTGGCATATTTTTATCGGTGCCAAACATTATGAGATATGTAGGGACCCTATTAAAAGGATATGATGCACAATATGGAGCCCTAAACGCATTTTTGACTATACTCGGTCTGGTACTCGTATTTTTTGGAATATTTATAATCTGTGCAGGGCTGAAAAGAATGGCGTTTGTACTTACCAGTTTACTGATATTTATATTTATTTTTGCCGTTGGATCAATTTATTCGTATAAAAGTACAGTCGAGACAGAAAAGAACGGTGATGTCAAGGAAGCCGTAAAGATACCTGCTTCCTCGGAAGGGGCAGTACTTGTGGATATACCCATGGGCTCGGATACCAGTAAAATAGCTGAAATTTTAGGCGAAAAAGGAATTATAAACAAACCCCAGATCTTTAAGTTAGTGTCAAAACTCAACGGGTATGACGGAAGATATCAGGCCGGTACCCATGTTCTGAAAAATGGGCTGGAGCTTGATACTATTATGAATATTCTTATAGGAAAGCCTGAAAGCATAAAGATTACCATACCGGAAGGTTTGACCTATAAGCAGATTGTAAAAACTTTCGTTAAGAAAGGTCTTGCAATAGAAGACAAGTTTGATTCTGCCATGAAATATGAGAAATACGACTTTGATTTTGTAAAGCAGATTAAAAATGTCAACAATCGTGAATTTATGCTTGAAGGATATTTGTTTCCGGATACATATGAGTTTGCGATGAATCCTGGCGAAAAAACCATAATTCAGATTATGCTTGAAAACTTTAATAACAAGTTGACCAAGGAACATTACAAGCGTGCAAAAGAGCTTGGAATGACAATGGATCAGATCATTACTCTTGCATCCATTATTGAAAGAGAAGCGAACACCAGCAATGACAGGCGTATGGTTTCTGCTGTTTTCCATAAAAGATTAAAGGATGCCAAATATAGTAAATTGCAGTCCTGTGCTACAATTCAGTATGTTTTCCTTAATGAGGAAGGAAAAGTACATGAAAAACTGACATATGAGGATACTACTATTGATAATCCTTATAATACTTATATTCACCCGGGTTTGCCGCCGGGACCAATTTGTTCTCCGGGTATAGATTCAATTAATGCTGCATTGTATCCTGACGAAGACACTGATTATATGTTCTTTATCGCTAAGGGTGACGGAACAACCAAGTTTACAAAGAATTATGCCGAGCATTTAAAAGCTATGAAGGAATATGGACTTGCAAAATAATCATCGGGGTGGCTTGAAGCTACCCCTTTTTATTGGGTGGGTTTGTTGTAGAAATATCAGTCTTCTGCAAAATGCTACAGTTTCATTGGGAGACACATGTTGCCGTATAGGAAAGAAATTTTATTTTCCGATGCTAAATCTGCCACCATTGCGTCCAGGACTTGAATAAAAAAGGAAAATGTCAATGATAAATTATGATTATATAACCGAGTATATCAGAGCAACAATTAAACCTAATACAGGATTGTTGGCCCAGCTTGAGCAATATGCGTCTGAAAATCATGTACCCATCATTCAGCCTGAGGTGGCTGCACTTCTAAAAGTTTTGGGTAACCTGAACAAACCCTCCAGAATTCTCGAGGTAGGTACGGCTATTGGATATTCTTCCATGTTATTTTCCGGTTTTCTTAAGCCGGAAGGAGTAATCGATACAATTGAAAGAAACGAGCAAATGATTGAGCTTGCAAGAAAAAACATAAAAACCGCCGGTCTTCAGGATACTATTAATGTAATAGCAGGAGATGCCCTTGAGGTTTTAGGCTGTCTGGACAAACAGTACGATATGATATTCCTGGATGCTGCAAAAGGTCAGTACAGTGAGTTCCTGGAGCAAAGCAAAAGGATGCTGGCTGCAGGAGGATTACTCATATCTGATAATGTACTGTATAAAGGCATGATAGCTACTGATGAACTGGTTGTGAGACGTAAAAAGACTATAGTAACCAGAATGAGGAGTTTTTTGAAAACACTATGTCAGGATGAAAGCTTTGAAACCAGTATTATTCCTATTGGAGATGGTGTTGCACTTAGTTATAAGAAGTAAAGCGGTCCGGAAAGACGGGAAAAAGATAACTAAAATTGATACAGGATAATAACTTGCTGAAACATAAACAGATACTTGGAGGAATTATGAAAAAGGTTGAGCTTTTAGCTCCTGCTGGAAATTTGGAAAAACTGAAAATGGCAATTTTATTTGGTGCAGATGCGGTTTATATTGGCGGGCAGAGATTTGGACTGAGGGCATCAGCCGACAACTTCACTCCCGAGGATATGAAGGAGGGGCTGGAATTTGCACATCAGAGAGGTTGCAAGGTTTATGTAACAGTAAACATAATCCCTCACAATGATGATCTGGTAGGTTTGCCTGAATATATTGAGCAGTTGGATAAACTTGGCGTTGACGCAGTAATTGTATCCGACCCCGGAATATTTACAATAGTACGCAAGGCAGCACCAAATATGGAAATCCATATCAGTACCCAGGCAAATAATACAAACTATATGAGCGCCAGCTTCTGGTATGAGCTGGGTGCCAAGAGAATAGTAGTCGCAAGAGAACTATCCTTTGACGAAATACGTGAAATGGCTGCTATGACGCCGGAAGGCCTGGATATAGAGGCATTTATACATGGAGCAATGTGCATATCCTACTCAGGCCGCTGCCTCTTGAGCAATTATATGACGGGAAGAGATTCAAACAAGGGAGCTTGCTCCCATCCCTGCAGATGGAAGTATTCTCTGGTTGAAGAAAAGAGACCGGGCGAATACTATCCGGTATATGAAGACGAACGTGGTACCTATATATTTAATTCAAAGGATTTATGCATGATAGAGCATATTCCTCAATTGATCAGGTCGGGAATATTCAGCTTCAAGATTGAAGGCAGAATGAAAAGCTCTTTTTATGTTGCTACAGTAGTAAGCGCTTATAGAAATGCTATTGATGAATATATGAAGGACCCTGAAAATTATAAATTTGATCCCGAATGGCTTGTAGAATTGTCAAAAGCCAGCCATAGGGAATATACCACAGGCTTCTATTTCAACAAGACAACCGGAGATGACCAGATATACAATACAAGCTCATATATAAGAGAGTATGATTTTGTGGGTATGGTTCTGGAATATGACAGGGAGACCAAAATTGCAAAGATAGAGCAAAGAAACAGAATGATTGTTGGAGATGAAATCGAAGTTGTATTACCCCGTAAGGATTATTTTGTTCAGACTATTGAAGAAATGAAAAATGAAGAGGGGGAAAGCATAAGGACGGCTCCACATGCGCAGATGATTATTTACATGCCTATGAAGCAGGAGGTTGAGCCATATACGATTTTGAGGAGGAAATAAGGTAATTGAGACTTATCAATGATCCTTTTTCATACTCTATAAGTTGTGATGATGTTAAATGCTTTTGATAGTCCTTTCACCTGAACTTGCCTTCGGTTGCAGGATATTATGAAATGATTTCATAACTCATACATTTAACCGTTAGGAGGTAGCTCTTTTACGTTAACGTTTCTGAAGTCTACGGGACTGAGTCCCATATGTGCCTTGAACACTTTGCTGAAATAGTGCTGGTCACTGAAGCCCAATAAATCGGAAATGTCTTTGATCAATATATTTTTGTTGGAAGTAATCAACTTTTTTGCTTCTTCCATTTTCAACTTCATATAATAATCCATAGGTGAATGATTAAGCCTGAGCTTTAGCAGGCGGCTGATATAGGATGGTGAAAGGTTGAATTTGTCGGAAATGTCCTGCAGTGTGATAGTATCATAAATTTTGGAACGTATAAAGAAATCAATCTCCTCAAAACGCTCGTCGGCAGAACTTTTCCTTGCGGAATAATAATTATGGGCAAGGGAATTAAAGTAGTTATTAATGTTGTTATATATATCAGCATAGCTGTAACAGCCGTTCAAAATCCGGTCAGCTTCGGTACTGATATCAGTTAGTAGATCAAAGTCGGGTTTTTCAAAGACTTTGTGCAGTTCATCCAATATTATGGTTACAAATTTCTTAATAAAAATTACAGGATAATTATTTTTATCCCATTTGGCGAAGCAAGACGTCAACTCGTGTCTAAATGCAGTGTTTTGTCTGTTTTTTATGAGCAGTCTTAATTTATGCTGGAAAGAGGATGCCTCCTCGTGAAGTCCTGCAAGATTAAGCTCAGGCTGTGATCCGGCCATATACACCAGTGATTTCCCAATATTCACCAAACTGCTTAAATTATTTGACAGGTTATTATATTGACTATTGAGTTTATAAATATCATTTAGACACTCCGAGACAATAATATTGACCTGGGAATATTCTACTCGCAGCCCGGCAAGTAACCTGTGCTGCAAACAACATATATCTTCATAAGTGTGTCCGGCAAGGTTGAAAACAACAACTGCTTCACAGGGAAAGCCTGTTTCAAGTACACATGCTTCTGATGAGTCCAGTCCATTCAAAATATCCCTTAGCAGAGAAATAGAGACAGCGTCGGAGCCTCTCTTGAGCAAGCCTGTCCGTATCAGTGAAAGGCTGTAATTGCTCACATTAATACTGTGTTTTTCCGAATGGGTTGAAACTTTATCCAGAACCAGTTCTTGCAATATGTTTGTTATTTCCTGACTGGCGGCGGCGTTGAGCTGGGATATGAGATTGTCGGTGACCTTTTTCAGTTCGTCAATGTCAATAGGCTTCAACAGGTATTCGGCTACTTGGAGCTTCATCGCCTGTTTGGCATATTCAAATTCATCATATCCGCTGATGATGACACATTTAATTGAGGAATAGAGTTTTTTAGCTTCTTCAATCAGTTTAAGTCCATCAAGAAAGGGCATTCGTATATCTGTGAAAAGTATATCCACCCGGTTTTGTTTTAATTTTTCCAATGCCTCTCTGCCGTCGGCGGCAGTCTGAACTATTTTCATGCCTCTGCCGATGGCAGTGATATGGTTTACGATATTTCTTAAAATGGGTTTGCTGTCTTCTACAACCATAACCTTATACATTACCTTTCCCTCCAGTCATATTATAAAGGCTAAGTATCAGTGTTTTGAGCCATATATGGACCTGAAATACTGACAATAGTACCTCTGTCTAAGTTTGATGAGATTGAAAACTTCAGGTCTGTATTATACATTAGCTTTAAACGCATGACTGTATTTAGTATCCCAAGGTTTCCCATTCCATTAGCAGACTTTTTAGGATTTGCAAAGATGTCTGAACTTTGAATATTCATCAGCTTTTGGTTCAATTCTTTCATTTCCTCCTGAGACATTCCGCAGCCGTTGTCTGAAATAATTATGCGCCATTCTTTATCCAGAATATCTGCAGAAATTCTTATTTTCCAGGGGGGGCTGATATTTTTGAAACCGTGAATGAAGGAATTTTCTACAAAGGGCTGTATTACCAGGCGGGGCAGCACAATATGTCCGGCATCTTCAGGGATATCAACCGTATATCCAAGAGAGCCTTCATAATTCTTTGCCTGAAGCTCAAGATAGTTGCGGGTGTATTCAATTTCATCCTCCAGCATGACCTCGGTGGAAGGTGGATTAACCACATATCTCAGCATATTAGACAGTTGCTTGCACATGATTACCACATCGCTGGGTCGTTTCTCTTGAGCCGAAATACTAATGATATACAGCACATTATGAATAAAATGAGGGGCAATCTGTGCCTGAAGTGCAGCAAACCTTGCTTTAGCCTCTTCTTTACCCGAAGCAACTTCCCGTTCCATTGACTCCTTCAGGCGAATCAGCATATCCTGAAAAGCAGTGTTCAGTTGATGAACCTCATCGTGATATATTTTTGTACTTGTATTCAGGGTCATGTTGTTTAAGCCTATATTCATAATATCATCCCTGAGCCTGCGGATAGGATTTACAAGAAGGCGGGATATGAAGTAGACCATAAAAAGAGCAAACAGGGTCAGGAATATAATGACGACAAATGTTATATTTCTGACCAGATTCAGAGGGGCAAGAACAGTTTTTGCCGGTTGCCTTACATATACATTCAGATCAAAACGCCCGGCATTGCTGCAAGAGTACATGTCGCCATTGACATCCTTCAGAATGCCTTTCTGCCTTGAAGATAAGGAATTCAGCACAAAATCACGGATGTTTTGAGGGACTTCGGATGTTGGATATAAAAAGGTACCGGTATTATCAACAATATACACCTGACCGGTATTGCCAATATTGCATATGCTTGAGAGCTCTGAATAGTTCTGCTGGACCTCTACATAACCGTACATGATCCCGTTGATATCGTAAACCGGGCGAATTAAAGAAAAAGAGCTTGTTCCGGTATAAAAAGGACTATTTATGTTATTACAGACAAGTTTCATTTGACGGTTTTTTATCAATTGCATAATTCCCTCATTTCCGGAAATAAGTTCGAAATTGCTGCCAATAGAGTTATATGAATATTTATACTGATTGTCGTTATTATAAATATATATATGTGACAAGGGAATGGAGGTAATAGGTATTATCCGGTTCATGATATTATCAAATCTTCTGCCGTATACAAGGTTGGAATTCGCATCTATAGGAAATTCTGAATTGTTAATATCATTTAGAGTATCCTGGATATCTTTATTAACAATAAAGGTCTTGGTTATCTGGCTGACTTCGTTAATATAGGCGTCTATCTGCTGAGATATCTTTATGGAAAGCTGCAACGTATTATCGGTAATTTTCTCCTCTAGCATATTGAATATATAAAAACCGATAAAACAATACAGGGAAACGATTATAAGGATTGCAAGAAATGAATAGCTAATAATCATTTTAACATGTAATTTTATGTTAAATCGCAAGTTATACAACTCCTTACATGAAATATTTAATTGCATAGTTCATCATAACATGTCCAAATGGATTTTGGAAAGCCACAGGTTTGTCAAAATATTATATTACACATCAGGTTCAATATTTTATACAGGGCAAGTACATAATTCTCCATTATCAAAACAAATTGTCTGTGTTAACATTAGGTCATTAACAAGGTTGGTTTTCTGGTGACGCGTCAGAAATTTCCGGGAGTTGAGATACAAGCCTTATAGAACTATATGCATTAATAATAAGGAGGAGAAGATGAACAGATTATTGAAATCAAGTTTAGCACTGCTACTGTCAGGTACATTAATGGTTTCGGTGCTGGCAGGCTGCGGCAGCAGCTCCAATACAGACAGTACCGCCACAACATCCGGAGGCACGGAAGCAACTTCTACAACAGGTGAGGACTCCACTTCGGGGGAAAAGATAACTCTTACACTTGAAGCAAGCCAGACTCAAAAGACAAATGCACCTGAAATCCTTAATCAGCAGAATATAGACGAATTTGAAAAGAAATATCCGAACATAAAGGTTGAGCTATTACTGCTCCCGGATACACAGACAACCAGCACACTTCAGACAAAGCTGGCTGCAGGCGAACCCTCTGATGTAATTATGTATAACAAGGTTTCGGCAGAAAATGAGTTGAATACTGAAAAAAATATGGAAGACCTCAGCGGTGAACCCTGGGTGTCAAGACTTACAAATGCTGATGTGTTCAAGGCACCGGACGGAAAAATTTATGGGTTTACCATGGAAGCCAACATCGGTGCCCAGGCAATGATTTACAACAAGGATATCTTTAAGGAATTGAACCTGTCTGTTCCCCAGAGTTATGATGAGCTTTTAAAGGTTTGTGAAGCAATTAAGGCAAAGGGAATTACGCCTATTTATGCTCCATTCAAGGATGTTTGGACATTCCAGATATGGACGGCCGGATCTTGGGGTTATCTGGCACAGAAGGTAAAGCCGGGGCTTTGGAACGACATAAATTCCGGAAAGGTAAAATGGTCGGAAGTGCCTGAATTCAAGGATGTTCTTCAAAAAGGGATGGAGCTCTACCAAAAAGGCTATATGCAGAAAACCCTGCTTTCCGATGATTATAACGGTGCCCCCAATGCATTCAGCAGTAAGAAATATGCAATGATGGTAATGGGAGACTGGTTTATAACCGATATGATGACAAAGGACCCAAGCCTCAAGCTCGGATTCTTCCCAATCCCTGCCTTTAACGGACAAGAGCTGAGTATTTCCCAGGGCCAGATCGGCGGAATGTTCTTTGTTCCAAAACAGGCCAAGCATGTAAAAGAGGCAAAACTGTTCATTGACTTCATGTCCCAGAAGGAACAGGTTGACAGATCACAGTCGGTGAAGTCCTTCATGCCAAGCTTAAAGGATGCTGCAGCACCTAAATTGAATGAAATGCAGCAGGAAATAGTTGACAAGTATCTGAACACAAACAAGGTTACAACAGAAATGAACGCATTCATGAAAGTTGATCTTAATGATCTGTGGAAATACTATCAGGATATGTTCAGCGGTTCAAAAACACCGGATAAGGTTTTGGCTGCATGGGACAAAAAGTTTGCAGAACTCATGAAAGCCAAGGGGCAACCCGGATTTTAATTAAAATTTTTCTTAAAATTAAAGCCCACATCCGTGGGCTTTAATTTTAGAAATCACGGGAATAAAGGGAATACAAAAGGAGGGGTTTGCTTGAAAGACAATAAATTGTATTCATACCGTCTGGTAATGCCGGCTTTGCTGTTATACTCCACATTATTCATATTGCCGGCTATTATCGGTTCTTACTTCTCATTTACCGACTGGACCATAGGAAAAGATACAATCAGCTTTATAGGTTTTGAAAACTTTAAAACCATATTTACAGACAGTGAACTTGTGGATGCAATAGCAAATACTTTTATTTATGCAATTATAGTAGTTATATTTAAAAACGGACTCGGTCTTTTGCTTTCCCTGGCGGTGAATGCAAAGATACCTGCAACTAATTTTTTCAGAGCAGTATTTTACCTGCCGGCAGTTATTTCGTCAATAGTCATAGGCTTGGTTTTCACAAGAGTTCTCCATCCGGAAGGCATACTGAATGCCACGCTGAATAGCCTGGGCCTTGGCTTCCTTGCCCTTGACTGGCTGACAGACATAAGGATTGTCATATTTACAATTGCGGCAGTCAGCATCTGGCAGTGGACAGGTTACCATATGGCAATATACCTGGCCGGCCTGCAGGGGATTCCGGCGGATTACTATGAAGCAGCTGAAATAGATGGAGCAGGTGCGTTTCAGAAATTCAGGCATATTACAATTCCAATGCTCGCGCCCTCAATAAATATAAATGTCATATTGAGTCTGATTGGAGGTTTAAGGGTATTCAGCGAAGTGTACGCACTGACAAATGGAGGACCGGGGAATGCTTCTCAGGTTCTTACCACAGAAGTTTTGAAAATGTTCGGTTCAGGCAGTTGGGGTATGGGAACTGCAATGAATACTGTACTGATGGTGATTGTAGGCTTAATTAGTATACCGCTATTGTATAATATGAGAAAGCAGGAGGTGGAGGAGTAATGTCAAGAAAACTCAGTCTTGCTGCAGGCAGGATAATGTTGTTTCTGGTGCTTATAGTAATTTCATTATTGATTATTGTACCACTAATGATTATGATATTGGGCTCTTTCAAGGATCCTCTGGAGGTTTCCTCTTTTAATCTGGCATTGCCGCAGAAATGGCTTTTTGAAAATTATGTAAAAGTCTTTGCTGAAGGAAAGATAGGATCTGCTTTTTATAACAGCATAACCATAACCGTCATTTCAGTTGCACTGACAATCTTTGTTTCATCCATGGCATCTTTTGTGGTTGCCAGGAGAAACTCAAAGACCTCAGGTTTCCTGTATTATTTTTTCTTTTTAGGCACACTGGTGCCAATGCAAATAATACCAACGATAAAAATATTTCAGGCATTTCACATATATGGGACCATTTCAAGTGCAATGCTTATATATTGCGCGTTGAATATATCCTTCAGCTGTTTTCTTTACACCGGATTTATCAAGGGTATACCCCGGGCGCTGGACGAAGCGGCATTTATCGAAGGAGCCTCTGTACTCAAAATATTCTATAAAATTGTTTTTCCTCTGTTGAAGCCAATAAATATGACAGTTATGATTCTGATCTTTATGAATATATGGAACGACATAAATATTCCTCTATATTTCCTGTCAAACCCCTCCAAATGGACCATGCCTCTGACTGTGTACAACTTTTTCGGCCAGTATAGCGGCAGCAACTGGAATCTGGTGTTTGCCGACCTTACAATCACTGTTTTGCCGGTTGTGGCGTTATACCTGTTCGCACAACGCTACATTGTGGCCGGTCTGACATCGGGAGCAGTAAAGCAGTAGCCGGAGACAACAAACTGGGTAACTCCGGTTGTTTCAGAAAAAATAAATTGTATACGGAGATTTTAAAATTATGGTTGAAAACTGCAAAATATCTAACAAACTGTGGTATACAAAACCAGCCGATTCATGGGAAAAAGCACTTCCGTTGGGAAACGGCAGGCTTGGAGCAATGATGTTCGGAGGAGTGGAAAAGGAAAAAATACAGCTTAATGAGGACACTCTTTGGTCCGGGTATCCAATGGATTTCTACAATTATAATGCCTCAGGGGCATTAAAAACAGTCAGGGAAAAGCTGTTTGACAGAAAATTCAGGGAGGCACAGTACTTACTGGAAAAAAATATGCTGGGAGCCTTTAACCAGTCCTACCTTCCTATGGCAGATATTGAAATAGAATTTGATAATCCGGAGGAAACCGGTAATTCAGAGTGTATTTCCAACTACAGGCGGGAGCTGGAGCTGGATCGGGCGGTGAATACGGTTCAGTATGACCTGGGAACGGTGAATTTCCGCAGACAGGCTTTTATTTCCGCCGTGGAACAGGCTTTTGTTTATAAAGTCCACAGCAATGAGAGCGGAAAAATAAACATGCGGATAAAACTTTCCAGCCAGCTCAGGTCAACAACCCAGGTTATTGGGCAAAATGATCTGATGCTGGAGGGAGAATGCCCTTCAAATGTGACTCCGCACTATATTAAGGATGAAAATCCTGTTGTGTATGCTGGGGATAGCACTGGTAAAGGAATGAAGTTCGGCGTTTTGCTGAGGGTCAGAAATGTGGGTGGCAGTATTCAGGCCTGCGGGGAATACTTAAAGGTGACAGAAGTGGATTCGTTGACCGTATTTGTGACTGCCGCTACAAGCTACAACGGATTTGACAGAAACCCGGCTACAGATGGAAAGGATTACAAAAGGGAGTTTACGGAGCAAATGAAGGCTGCTGCCTCAAAGAGTTTTGAACAATTGCTGAAAGATCATGTGGAGGATTATTCAAACCTTTTTGGAAGAATGGAAATAAGCCTGGGAGACAGGGATAGAAGCAGTATCCCAACAGATATGAGGTTGGAAGCAGTTAAAGGAGGGGAGCAGGACCCACAGCTGGCCGCACTCTTTCTCCAGTATGGCAGGTATTTGCTTATTTCCAGCTCAAGAAGAGGGACCCAGCCTGCCAACCTCCAGGGTATATGGAGTAAGGAGCTGAGGTCTTATTGGAGCTGCAACTGGACGACCAACATCAATGCCCAGATGAATTACTGGCTTGCGGAAGTCTGCAACCTGGCCGAATGCCACGAACCTCTTTTTGACTTGATTGACGGGCTTAGGGCCAAGGGAAGCAAGGTGGCAGAAATTCATTATAAATGCCGCGGATGGGTAACACATCACAACGTGGATATATGGCGGAGTACGATTCCTGCGGGAGGCTGGCCCAACTTTTTCTGGGCGGGCTGTTCCTTCTGGCCAATGGGAGGGGCATGGCTTTGCAGGCACCTCTGGGAGCATTACCTTTATAATGGCGATGTAAAGTTCCTGGCTGAAAGAGCATATCCTGTAATGAAGGATGCCGCACTGTTCTGCCTGGACTGGATGGTGGAGGACGGGAAAGGCAATCTGGTCACAAACCCTTCCACCTCGCCTGAAAATGCTTATTTGAACGAAGCTGGAGAGAAATGTAATGTGAGCATTTCAACCACAATGGACATGAGTATAATCAAGGAACTCTTCACAAGCTGTATAGCAGCCTCCGTCATACTTGACATCGACAGGGACTTTTCGTTACAGCTTCAGGAGGCTGTTAAAAGGCTTTTGCCATACAAGGTGGGAAAATACGGGCAGCTCCAGGAGTGGTCGGAAGATTTCGAGGACTTTGAGCCGGGGCACAGGCACGTTTCACATCTTTACGGGCTGTACCCGGGCGCTGCCATCACTCCTGAGGAAAACCCTGAGCTGGCAAAAGCCTGCAGAGTATCCATAGGCAGGCGGCTTTCCAGCGGCGGAGGAGGCACGGGCTGGAGCCTGGCCTGGCTGCTGAATCTGTATTCCAGGCTGCATGACGCCGAAGGCGCGAAAAAGCTGGTAGATGAAATGCTTGCAAATTCCGTATACCCGAATTTGTTTGACCTGCATCCCCCGCTGGGTCCCGAAGAACAGGTAGTATTCCAGATCGACGGCAACTTTGGGGCAGCGGCAGGAATTGCAGAAATGCTGCTGCAGAGCCATAACGGAATAGTACACCTTCTGCCTGCTCTGCCGGATGAATGGGATTCAGGATATGTGAAAGGCTTGAAGGCCAGGGGCGGCTTTGAAATAGATATGGAATGGAGTGCCGGAGAGCTGGTGCAAGCTGTAATTAAGGCAGGACAAACCTCCAGGTGCAAAATCAAATACGGGGGTACGGTAACAGAGGTTGCTATAGAAAAAGGGGAGAGGTATACACTTTCCGAAAGCTGGTTGAAAAAATAAGTCAACACTATCGGCTGAAAGGCGAAGATTTCAAACGTAATTTACTTTATTGCCGGATTAAACAACTGATCTAAGGATTATAAAGGGAGTGCTGAGGAATGAATTTATTTCATTTTTCAGCATTCCCTTCAAATTTTTTTCTAATATATTGTTAATTTATACGTTCTGTTAAAATGCGTAAATCAGGAAGCTAAGGAACTGACAGATGCCTAATGACAGCCCGCTTCTGGTTTGTCATGAAAGCATAATGCTGGATATAAAGGAAGTATCATTAGTTTAACGGTTATTTAATGAAGTTAAATATGTAAACTTTTTGTTTTTTCTGTTAAACTTAAAGTAAGTGCTAAATAGTTCTTAACTTTGCAAAATGTTGGAGGTATTCTGTGAAAAAGAACTTGTTGGATCTGGATTATATAATAAATGCAGATAATTACAGAAATATTCAGGATTCAATTGCTGATGCCACAGATATGGCTATTATTACGGTGGATTATAAAGGTAAGCCCATAACGCACCATAGCAAATGTACAAGTTTGTGTAAATTTGTGCGTTCCCATCCCAATTTGGCTCAGATCTGTGAAAAGTGTGATTCCAGAGGAGGACTGGAGGCGGCGCGGCTGAATCAGCCCTATATTTATCTGTGCCATATGGGAATTGTTGATTTTGCCATTCCTATAGCTGTTGACGGGCAGTACCTTGGTGCTGTAATGGGAGGACAGGTCCGTGTTGAGGATGCCGGAGAGCTGGAATCTCTTGAGAAAATTACCAGTCAGAAAACAGATATATTTGAATATATCAATAAATACGAGCTTGAAGAACTGTTTCACAGTCTGCCGGTAATGAAGCTTCAGAAGATCAGAGCCAATGCCGCTATGATATATAATATCTGTAATTATATTGTAGGAGAGGCGCTGTTGAAAATAAATCTAAGTGATGGGAATATCTCTCAAGGCTTGGAGAGTAATGACCATGACAATAAAAAAAATTATGCTAAACCCTCTGATTTAAATAAAATTGCT
>JAQSXC010000028.1 GCA_029266335.1 Eubacterium sp.
TTATATTTTCGAGACAATAAAAAATAAGCCGGACTTTAACATCCGGCTTATAATTACGCTGTATTATATATAAATTATTAATTAATTATCATATTCAACTTAATTAATTATCATATTCATATCAAATAATTATCCAATAAACTGTTGTGTCCAGTATAATCTTCCGCTTGAATTTTTGGCAATACCCACGCCAATCTCGGTAAAGGAAGACTTAAGAATATTTGCTCTGTGTCCGGGTGAATTCATCCAACCGTTCATAACCTGTTCCGGAGTGGTCTGTCCCATTGCAATATTCTCACCTGCAGTTCTGTAGCTGATACCGTACTTTTTCATCATATCAAAAGGTGAACCGTAGGTTGGTGAATTGTGGTCAAAGTAGTTATTCTTTGCCATATCCTGTGACTTAAGAGTAGCAACCTTGCTTAATTCAGTGTTCATTTTTAAAGGTTTCAGTCCAGCTTTTGCTCTTTCTGCGTTAACCAGTTCAACTACCTTTTTCTGAAATGCACTGTAATCCCCGTTTGTTGAAGCTGTTGTTGACGGTTTTGTGGCAGAAGGCTTTGTCGTTGCAGGTTTACTTGCTGAAGGTGTACTTGCAGCCGGTTTGGTTACAGTAGTCTTCTTGCAGGTAGATTTATTTATTTGGTTAGCTGATGTGGAACCGTTAAAGGACTTTAGAAGAGCTTCCAATTTTGCTTTTATTGCTGAATTTACATTTGTCTGCTGATTATCTGAGCTATTAACTCCGTTTGTTGTTGGGCAATTTGCGATCTTTTTAACGCTTGTGGTACTTAGGTTTACAGCCTTCGGTACGGCTGTTGGGTTTCCATTGCCGGACTGTAACGTACCGGTATTTTGAGCGGTCTGAGTGTCAGCGGAAACTGTTTCCTTCAAGGTTTCCAAGGCCGTTGCCGCAGCTGTTGAAGCAGGATTTTGAGCTTCAGTTGCTTCAATACTGTACACACTTGGTTCAACCGCTTTATTTTTGGATTCAACAGCATTACTGTTGAATGCGAAGATTGATACGATTATTGCACATGCTGCCATACTTGATATTACTGTTGATATTTTTCTTTTCATGTTTACCTCCATTAGTTTTAAATTTTACGTTCTTTCTTCATGCCCATAATCAGCGTTTTGCAACGTGCTTCTGTTCAGCGTAATATTTATCAGCTACCGGGGTATGGGCATTATGTTAACACTGATTTCTGAAGGAAACAACCCCCCAATTTATGGTAATCCGCTTGGATCAAGGCTTTTAGGTCTTGGAAAAAAAGAGGGAAACACATGCCCTGGCAAGGATACAATAAAATATAGTTGACATAAAATTAATGTGTGAAATTTTCTGAAAAAAGTTGTTTTATAATAAAAAATGACATGAAATTTAATTAAAATTATTCTACAGATTGTTTATCTCTGATAGAATAAGGGAATATAAGTTATGAAAAAAAAGAAGATTGGTGGTAATACGTCAATGGAATGGATTATTAATCAGAACCACATATTTCTAGCCCTGCTGGCAACTCTTATGACCTGGGCTTTAACTGCTCTCGGTGCGGCAATGGTGTTCTTTTTTAAAGAAATAAATCAACGTGTACTGAATACCATGCTTGGTTTTGCGGCAGGAGTAATGATTGCCGCAAGCTTTTGGTCTCTTCTGGCACCGGCTATTGAAATGGCGGAAGGTGCACCGATACCTGCTTGGCTGGTTGCGGCATTGGGTTTTTTAGGAGGTGCGGCGTTTTTATATCTGGCAGACAGATTAATTCCGCATATGCATTTGAATGCAAAGGACGGGGAGACAGAAGGTATCTCTACAAACCTTAAACGCAGCATATTGTTGGTTTTTTCTATTACCTTACATAATATTCCCGAAGGGCTTGCAGTCGGAGTTGCCTTTGGAGCCATAGCCAGCGGGGACGGCAATGTATCTCTTATGTCTGCTGTTGCAATAGCAATTGGTATAGGACTTCAGAACTTTCCGGAAGGAGCAGCGGTATCAATACCTTTGAGGCGTGAAGGCCTTTCCCGTAGTAGAAGCTTTTTTTACGGCCAGGCCTCGGGTATAGTAGAACCGATTGCCGGCGTACTGGGAGCTGCACTGGTAATGTTCGTCAAGCCTGTACTGCCATATGCTTTGGCTTTTGCAGCTGGCGCCATGATATTTGTGGTGGTGGAGGAGCTTATTCCTGAAGCCCAGAGCGGTAATCACAAAAGCACCCACCTTGCTACCGCCGGTTGTATAATTGGATTTACAATAATGATGATATTGGATGTGGCGTTGGGTTGACCCAACGCCACCGGCTTATATAATTATGAGTAAGTATTTGTTCGTTTTTCCACAGACGGCGGAATGCCGTAATATTTTTTATAAAGCTTGCTGAAATAATAGGCATCCTCATAGCCGACATTTCTGGCGACAGTTTTGATTGGAATATTGCCAGAACTCAATAATTCATTTGCTTTTGTCAGCCGTATGCGAATCAGATGGTTAATGGGGGATTCACCTGTTTCCTCCTTGAATATCTTGGAAATGTACACCGGACTCAGATACATATTATGGGCAATCCTATACAGGGAAATCTGTTTCATATAGTTCTGACTAAGAAATTGCAGAATAGTATTAACTATATTCGTTTTTTCCGAGTTTGTAATATTCAATCTGGCTTTCTCAGATTTTTCCTTATTTGCAGACATTCCTCTATATAATAAGGCTGTCAGTTTCAGTATGCTGGCCTTTATAAGAAGGTCACAATAAGGCTCGTTTTTTTCCTGTTCGGAAATTGTCTCATTGATACATTTTATAATTTCGGGCAGGTATAGCGGCATACTGTATACGCTGTCCGCCTCAGGTTCAATCAAATAATTCGGTGGAAGGTTTTTTATCTGAAAATTACCTAAACCGAAGTTAAATTCTTCAACTTGTACTCCTTCGGATATTACTTTTATATGTTTTACACCGGGCCTCATAAAAATGATATTGCCCTTGCCAACCTCATAGGCAATATCATCAATTATATATGTAAAATTTCCTGACAAAACAATCTTAACTTCCGTGAAATCATGTGAGTGAAAAGTCAAATTGCTTTCACAGTCAACTACACTGTTAAAAGCATATAGTAAGGTCGGGTCAAAGCATTCAGCTCTTACTTCTGGCATGCACAAATAATATCACTCCTATTGCTAATCATATTTTAGTCTGTTTATAAATATATTTTTTTCGATTAACGCCTATGCTTATATAATCTGATTTAAAGTTTCAGATACTATGTTATCATAAACTTTATTTGATTCCAATTGGTAACTAAAATAAAAAAGTTTTAAAAACATAGGATAAAAATATACATCACCAGGTAAAGAATATCCATTTAATAAGATGTCTTACTCTTTATAATTAAACTAAGAAAGGGCTCTTAAAATAATAATAAACGATTTTCAGCCGTTATTGTATTAAGAGCCCTAAGAGAGAAAAGGGAAGGAACAGTTTATCTATGGAAAATGTAAAGTGGGTTTGGGGTTTTATAAAGAATTATAAGCTTCGAATTTGTATAAGTCTTATTCTTGTCCTGGTGGCGTCAGCCCTCAGTATGGTAGCACCTTATGTTTCAGGTGTTATAGTTGATAGAGTAATAAAGCAGGGACAGAAGGAGCTTCTGCTGGAACTGGGTTTATTGATTATTGCAGCTACTGTTGCAAAAGCAATAATAAGATTTACATACCAAATCAGCTTTGAAAAGGTATCTCAAGGGGCTTTCATGACTATAAGGAAGGAAATGTATAAAAAGCTTCAGGAATTGGATTTCAAGTTTTTTGATACAACAAGGACAGGAGATATTATGGCCAAAATGACCGGTGATATGGAAACCGTGCGCCACTTTGTCGCATGGGTCATATATATGACCTTTGAAAATGCCATAATATTTGTTTTTGCAGTAATTTTGCTCTTTACCATCAACTGGCAGTTTACATTGGTAATGCTTTTAGTGGTTCCATTCCTGGCCTGGGCTGCAATAAAGCTGGCAGGCGACGTCAGACCGACTTTTGCTGCTACAAGGCAGCAGTTCTCAAGACTTAACTCGGTTGTGCAGGAAAATATCAGTGGCAATAGAGTCATAAAGGCTTTTGCCACAGAGAAAATAGAAATTGGCAAATTTGACAGGGAAAATGAGGCATACAGGCAAAGAAATATGGATTCTGCAAATGTATGGTCAAAATATCTTCCCATAATTGATACGCTTGCAGGGACACTTTCACTTACAATAATCATTATTGGCGGTATTCTGGTTATTAATAATCAAATTTCCCTAGGTGAGCTTGTAACCTTCAATGCTATAATATGGGCCTTGGGAAACCCTATGAAAATGTCTGGCTGGCTTATCAACGATGTACAACGTTTCAATGCTTCAGCCGATAAGATAAGAGAATTCTTTGATACCGAAACCTCTATCAGCAATATTGAAAAGCCTGCTGAAAAGGATATAAGAGGAGTGGTTGAATTCAGAAATGTATCCTTTGGCTATGAGGATGAAGAAGTCCTGAAAAATGTCAGTCTCAAAGCCAATCCTGGAGAGACAGTGGCTATTATAGGACCAACCGGTTCAGGAAAATCTACCCTGGTCAATCTCATATGCAGATTCTATGATTGCTGTGAGGGAGAAATAATGGTAGATAACGTAAATGTTAAGGATATTGAGCTTAAAACACTCAGGGAAAAAATTTCAGTTGCCATGCAGGATGTATTCCTATTTTCTGATACGATTGAAGGAAACATAGCGTACGGTGTTCCCGATGCACCTTATGAATCTGTTAAATGGGCAGCAGGCATAGCAGATGCAGATAAGTTCATATCAAATCTGCCTGAAGGCTATGATACAATTATAGGAGAACGGGGAGTGGGCCTGTCTGGCGGTCAGAGGCAGAGAATTGCACTTGCCAGAGCTATTCTTAAAGACCCCTCCATTTTAATACTTGATGATACAACCTCAAGTGTTGATATGGAAACTGAATTTGAGATACACAAAACCTTGAGATCCTTCTATAATAATAAAACTACTTTTATAATAGCTCATAGAATAGCTTCAGTAAAAAACGCCAATCAGATTCTCGTTCTGAACGGCGGAAATATTATTGAACGGGGAACTCATGAGGAACTCCTGGAGAAAAAAGGTTATTATTACAATGTCTATAACAGTCAGTTCGGAGATTTTGACGGTATTTCCGAAAAGGAGGTGGGGTAATGGCCAGAAACAAATACGATGTAGATGAAGAATTAGTGTCAAAGTTTAAAATAAAAGATCTCGTAAGACTTCTTAGATATCTGAAGCCTTACAAAATGACAATGGCAGCTACAGTAGTACTGATGCTGCTTGCCAGCGTAGCAAATCTCCTGGGGCCGGTACTTGTACAGAATGCAATAGACGATAAAATCCCTGACAAGGATGTTAATGGTCTTATAATATTAACAGCAATATTTGCAGTTACACTTATTGTCAATGCTATATGTTTTAAATTCAGGGTTATATTGATGTCCAAAATAGGTAATAACGTAGTAAAGAAAATAAGGGAGGATATTTTCTACAAGCTGCAGGAACTGCCATTTTCCTATTATGACAGTCGTCCCCACGGGAAGATACTGGTTAGGGTAATAAACTATGTCAATTCTCTGAGTGATTTGCTTTCAAACGGATTTATAAATTTTATAACCGATATGTTTACCCTGGTATGTATTGTAGTATTCATGCTGGTTATTAATGTAAAACTGACACTTGTGAGTCTGCTGGGCTTACCTCCGTTAATAATTGCAATTATGTTTATAAAGAACATTCAGAGAAGAAACACACAGGTACTCAGTATGAAGCAGTCAAATCTTAATGCTTATATACATGAAAGTATTTGCGGTGTAAAGGTTACTCAGTCATTTGCACGTGAAACTCAGAATGAAAGTATATTCCATGAACTTAGTGCAGCCTATAGAGCTGCATGGATGAGATTTGTCAAATCCAACTTCATTCTGTGGCCAATTATAGACAGTATTTCTACCATCGGAGTTGTGATTCTGTATTTTGCGGGAATAATGTGGATACAGGGTATATCGGTAGGTGTGCTAATAGCATTTGTCAGCTACATATGGAGATTCTGGCAGCCAATAACCAATATGGGGAATTTCTATAATGCAATGATTAATGCCATGGCTTATCTTGAAAGAATATTTGAGACCATAGATGAGAAGCCAACCATATCCAATCTTCCGGGAGCAAAGGAAATGCCTCAGATCAAGGGTTCGGTTGAGTTTAAAAATGTAGGGTTTTCATATGATGAAGAAGATGGAAATAAAATACTTGACAATATCAACTTCAAGGTGGAACCAGGCAGCACCATAGCTCTTGTTGGACCCACCGGAGCAGGCAAGAGTACCATAATCAATCTGTTAAGCAGATTTTATGATGTTCAGGAAGGAGAAGTTCTGGTTGATGGAATAAATTTAAAGAGTGTGACTTTGGAATCAATCAGAACGCAGATGGGTGTTATGCTTCAGGATACCTTCCTTTTCTCGGGAACTGTTATGAGTAATATTAAATACGCGAGGCCCGATGCAACTGATGAGGAAGCGATCAGAGCAGCTAAAACAGTTTGTGCCCATGATTTCATAATGAATCTTAAGGACGGCTACAATACAGAAATAAATGAAAGAGGTACACGTCTTTCTATAGGGGAAAGACAGCTTATATCCTTTGCCAGAGCTTTGCTTGCCGACCCGAGAATTTTGATACTGGATGAGGCTACCTCCAGTATAGACACCCGAACCGAGCTTGCGCTCCAAAACGGGCTGCAGAAGCTTTTAAAAGGCAGAACCTCCTTTATAATTGCTCACAGACTTTCTACAATAAAAAACGCAGATTGCATAATGTACATCGATGACGGTTCAATAGTTGAACGTGGAACTCATGATGAGCTGCTCAATCATAAAGGATACTATTATAAATTATATAATTCACAGTTCACTGTACTGGAAGCAGGTTAACAAAAATAGAGATTTAATTCCCCGGCATGGAATTAAATCTCTAATTTATACATTCTAGTTGTCACGTATAAATTATTGAATTATTATATAAATATATAAAATAATTATTTTACCTGGGAGGCAAAAACATTGAGTATTACAAAAAATTACTTCGGAACTTTACCGGATGGAACCAAGGTTGATATTTTTACTTTAACAAACTCTAAAAAAGTGTCTGTTGACATTACAAATTTTGGAGGAATTATTGTTTCCATAGTTGTGCCTGACAAAAACGGAAATATGGCTGATGTAGCCCTTGGTTACAGAAATCTTGAAAAATATATTGAAAATCCGGGATATATCGGTGCGCAAATAGGAAGACATGCTAACAGAATAGAGGCTGCAAAGTTCGAACTTAATGGCAAGGTATATGAGCTTGCAAAAAATGATGGCAATAACCATTTGCACGGTGGAAGGATAGGTTTTCATAATGTTACCTGGAAGGCTGAAACAGTAGCTGAAAACGGGGGAGAGAAGCTGGTTCTGACTCACGCCAGTCCTGACGGAGAAGAAAACTATCCCGGTAATCTGCAGGTTAAGGTTGAATATTCTTTAACCGAAGATAATGAGCTGGTAATTGATTATAAGGCGGTATCCGATCAGGACACAGTTGTAAATCTTACCAACCATGCATACTTTAATCTTGCAGGACATTCTTCAGGCGATGTATTAAAGCATCAGATCTATATAAATGCAGACAGCTTTACACCGGTGACAAATGAATGTATTCCAACAGGAGAAATCAGAAGCGTAAAAGGAACAGTAATGGATTTTACCACTCTCAAAACCTTTACAGAAGGCCTGAACAGCAATGACGAGCAAATTGCCAACGGTAAGGGCTATGACCACAACTGGGTGTTAAATACCAATGGTAATATAAAGGAAGTGGCAACTGAATTATATGATCCGGAGAGCGGCCGTCTTATGCAGGTATTCACAACAAAACCAGGTATACAGTTCTATTCGGGCAATTTCCTCACTGAAGACCTGATAGGAAAAGAAAATGCCGTTTACAGCAAGAGAACAGGATTATGCCTTGAAACTCAATACTTCCCAAATGCAATGAAGCACAAGCATTTTCCATCCCCGGTACTTAAGGCAAACGAGCAGTATCACCATGTAACGGTTTATAAGTTTACTAATAAATAGTTTGCGATGGTAAATCAGAAGTTTGATACTGATACAAAAAAAACCCCTGGTATAATGCCAGGGGTTAAATGTTTCACTGTGATTAATAGGCACACTTCTTATCTCTTATTGTATCCACCATTAAAGCTTTTTTGTGAAGCTTTTTTTGCTTTTCTACAATCCGGGCATCTTGCAGGCTCGTTAGTGAATCCTTTTTCGGCATAAAACTGTTGCTCGCCAACCGTAAACGTAAAAGTTGCGCCGCAATCTTTACAAGTAAGAGTTTTGTCTTGCATGAGACTACCTCCAAAAAATTTTTATTGCTGAGCATATAAGACCTTAAACATAACGGAACGAAAAAGGATTGTATAAATAAGAATAAGAAATTATAAGCCTTAGCAATTATATTATACTATCGGCCCAAAAAATTGGCAAGAAATTTGTTAATATTGGAAATAATGTAATGCCTATAATTATTGATTTATACATATTTATGGCTATATTAAAATAAATTATAAAAGCTATTGACAAATACTCTTTTGTACCGTAAAATATCAAATGTGTCCAGCGGGACATGATATATGGTGGATATAGTTCAGCTGGTTAGAGCGCCAGATTGTGGTTCTGGATGTCGTGGGTTCGAATCCCACTACCCACCCCAAGAAAAGAGTATAAGCGGCTTGCTTATACTCTTTTTTTATATCTGAACAAATTATGTCGTTTCATTACTTTAATACATTGAAACATTTTTTCCTTTCATGCGTCTAATCAGTATAGAAGATATATAGATAAATTCTGGATGCATTAAAGGAGGAAAAAGGTATGAGGAAAAGGTTTTGTTTATGGCTTTCAGTTTTGGTTTTGGCAGTGTCCTTTGCCGGGTGTGGCAGCGCAAGCAAGGATGCCAGTTCTCCATCAATGGCCGCAAGCGAAGAAGTTGCTGTCCAATACAGTGAAGCCGTGAATAATGCCGATATGGCATTTGGCGGTGAAGTTGGTGACTCTGTGAAAGTGACATTGACCGGACAGGATGAAACTGCAGTTTCCGCTAATCAGGGTGTTAAGGGTGATAGCTCAACAGTTCAAAACAATCAAGGCAGCTTAAATATCAATCAAAAAATTATCTTTAGCGGCCAGGTTGATTTCGAGACTCTGAACTTTGACAAGACAAGAACAGAGCTGAGCAAATACATGACTTCTATTGGAGCCTATCAGCAGAGTTCATCTATTAAAGGCGGAGGAATAGGTTATCAGGGCCTCAAAAGTGCCGTATTCATTTTCAGAGTACCCAAAGCAAAATATGATCAATCATTTATAGATTTAAAGAAATTTGGTACAGTTGTATTTGAGCAGTCAAATGGCCAGGATGTGACCGAACAGTATTTTGATACTGAGGCCAGACTCAAATCACTTAAAATACAACAGGACCGATTACTGGAATTACTTAAAAAAGCTGTAAAGATGGAGGATATTCTTAAGATAGAAAAGGAACTCCAGACTACAAACTATGAAATAGAAAATCTGACAGGAACTCTTAAAAAGTGGGATTGCCTGGTTGAATACTCTACGTTGACAGTTAATATAAACGAGGTGGAACAGATCAAACCGGTTCAGCCCAAGGAAACTGACGGATTTTTGTACCGCATTTCTTCAGGTTTCAAAAACAGTGTTAGCGGGCTGTGGAATTTCCTGCAGGATACAATTGTATTTCTTGCTGCAGCACTGCCGGTTCTCATACCTTTAGGCCTGATCGGTTATGCCTTGTACAGGATTATCCGGAAAAGAACTATAAAACCTGAAAAAACCTCAAGGCCACTAGTAATTCCTGACTTGTCACAAAAAAATGATAACACTGAAAATGCCATAGACAAAAAATCTGAAAATTCAGAGAAGCCAAAAAATCCATGAATTCATTCATCAGTGGAGTATGGCTTCCGCCAATATGGCGTTAGGGCTCCCCTGCAGGGTGCAGGTTAAATTGTAGCACAAGTATATCAGGTCATACTTGAAAATGCACCTTGACATGATTTTTTTCATATGCTATTATGATTTCAAAATTTAGTTTTTCAGGAGGAAAGTTTTAATGTTGGCCGTGTCTGTAAAGGTGGTAAACAACTAAATAAGTTGTAGGCTTTTAAATTTTGGTTTAAACCTTTATTTAACTTAGCCTTTAAATGATACATCAGGTATCATTTCTACACCTGCTTTCGTACAGTTTTTGTACGTACAGACATGCTTTATACTTTTTTCCGGACTGGATTTACACAAGTTACTGTATCAGTAATAAACAATATTAGGAAGTTATTAAATGACTTTCTTTAGTACTGTATAGTATTGATTATGTAAGAGATTGACTATATTCGGAATTAATATGAACTTTAAGCGTGACAGGTTAGTCCTGACACGCTTTTTTAATTTTCCAATAAGGTAAACGCGCCTGATAAAAGGCTTTGTTTTTCATGGAGATTAACCCACCGGAGCATTCTGTATTATCAGCTTGAGCTATTGCTTAAGCCTGGAAGCAGTGTGAGATCCGGTGGGTTTTTTATTTTTCAAAATAGTGTGTGGGTATGTCATATCCCGGATAAAAGGAGTAGTACAATGAATAATTTTGCAAAAACTTTAGAGTTTAATATGATAATTGATATGCTGTGCGAATTGGCCATGTCTGAAAGAGCAAAAGCAAAGCTCAGTAAGCTGATGCCTTATCTGTCGGAGGTTGAATGCAGACAAAAAATGAAGGAAACAACGGATGCCAAAAGAATACTGGAAAGCCTGGGGACTCCTCCGCTTGCTACAATGGTTGAGCTCGAAAAAATACTTGAGCTTTGTTCAAAGGGAGCAATGCTGATTCCGGAACAACTTGTACTGGTTGGACAGTTTCTGGTTTCCTGCAGGCGTATGAAATCCTATCTTAAGAAAGCAGAGGCTTTGGACACGGAAGTTGCTTATTACGGGGGTTCCATAAATGACTTAAGCGGCTTGTATGAAGAGATAGACAGGTCGATCAGAAACGGACAGGTAGACGATTCTGCATCTCCAAAGCTAAGGGACATCAGAAGAAAGATGGAGAGCACCGCCGGCCAGGTTCGTATCAAGCTTGAAAGCCTTCTGAGAAGTAAAAAGGAATGGTTTACCGACAGCTATGTTTCAACCAGGAACGGACATTATGTATTACCTGTAAAAAAAGAATACAGAAGTCAGATAACAGGAACTGTTATAGATACCTCTACTACCGGAGGAACATACTTTATTGAACCGGCGGTGGTTCAAAAGCTTCAGAACGAATTATCTCTATTGCAGATCGAGGAGGAAAATGAGATAAGGAAAATACTATATACGCTCACAGCATTGGTAGATGAGCAAATACCTGTCATAAAGCTGGATATGGATGCTATGGAGGTATTGGACATAGTATTTTCAAAAGCTAAATTATCTGCTCAAATGAAGGCCATACCTGTCAAGGTCAATGTAAACCGTAAAATAATAATAAAGGGAGGCAGGCATCCTCTGCTGAATCAGACTACCTGTGTGCCCCTGGATTTTGAAATCGGAGCTGGTATTAATGGAGTAATCATTACAGGGCCAAATACCGGAGGCAAAACCGTGGCGCTGAAAACCACGGGACTCCTGTCTATGATGGCTCAAAGCGGACTTCATGTACCTGCAGCCCAGGGAAGTGAATTCTGTATGAATAATCTTGTTCTATGTGATATTGGAGATGGGCAGAGTATATCTGAAAATCTGTCCACCTTTTCCTCTCATATAAACAATATAATTAATATACTTGAAGGGGCTACTCATGAGAGCCTTGTGCTCCTGGACGAATTAGGCTCGGGAACTGACCCGGCCGAAGGAATGGGGATTGCAATTTCCATTATTGAAGAGCTGAAGAGCAAGAACTGTTTATTTCTGGCCACCACCCATTATCCTGAAATCAAGGAGTACGCCAGAAAGGCAGATAAGCTTGTAAATGCACGAATGGCCTTTGACAAGGAAAGCCTGCAGCCTCTATATAAGCTGGAAATTGGTGAAGCCGGGGAAAGCTGTGCGCTTTATATAGCCAAACGTCTGGGCTTTCCGAAGCATCTGCTGAAAATTGCACACCAACATGCATACCAGCAGCACAATTCAAATATATCAAAACCGGGAACAGGGGTGGATCAGGCGTTATGTATGAATATTCTCAAAGATACCGGAGACAATTTCAACACTAAGGGAACCGGAGACAATTGCAACACTAAGGATACCGGAGAGAAATATAACACTGAATTGAGCAGGACTGCGGATTACGCTCAGAATGACAAACCTGTATCGATAATTCAAAGAGAAAAGGAGGCTCCCAGACCAAACCGGAGCGCCAGGTTCACCATAGGTGACAGCGTAATGGTTTACCCCCGGAGAGATATAGGAATTGTATATCAGACAGCAAATGAAAAAGGTGAGATCGGCGTACAGATCAAGGACAAGAAAACTCTCATTTCACACAAGAGATTAAAGCTGCATGTACCGGCCAGTGAACTGTATCCCCCTGATTATGATTTTTCCATTGTTTTTGACACGGTAGCCAATCGCAAAGCAAGAAGGAAGATGGAAAAGGGGCATAATCCGGATTTGATAATCAGATCCGATAACTGAAAACAGCAGGTTGTTTAGTGATAAAAATGGCTGTCTTTACCATAATATTACTCAATGATATAATCAGCTTGAATTAAAAGATTCTTTTGAAACAAAATATGTATACAAGGAGGCAAATATGGATTATATAAATTCAAATAAGGAAGCCTGGGAGGAAGCTTTTGAGCATCGTGCTCCCGGATGGTGCGGTGATATAGTTAAAAGACTGCAGGAGGAGCCTTACCCTTTTTTAAAGACTGAACTGATAGAAGAATTTAAGAAGGTTGATTTTACAAATAAAACTGTGGGACAATTTTGCTGCAATAATGGCAGGGAATTGCTGTCTCTTATGAAGTTTGGAGCTGAAAAGGGCATTGGCTTTGATATAGCTGAAAATATGGTGGCCTGGGCAAATGGAATAGCACGGGAGACAAATATGAAATGTTCGTTCATTGCAACTAACATTCTGGAAATTGATGAGTCCTACCATAACAGTTTTGATTTTATTTTAATCACAATTGGAGCTATAACGTGGTTTGAAGATTTAAGAGCATTGTTCAGAAAAGTATTCCTTTGTATGAAGGAAAATGGAGTATTAATAATAAACGATATGCATCCCGTGACCAATATGCTGGCTTTTATGGGGGAAGACAATTTTGATGAAAAGGTCCCCAACAAAATGATTAATTCCTATTTCAAGCAGGACCCATGGGTTGAAAATCACGGTATGGGATATATGTGCCAGGAAGCTTACGATTCAAAAACCTTTTACAGCTTCTCACATACTTTTTCTTCGGTTTTTAACTCAGTAATACTAAACGGCTTAACCCTAATCAGGCTTAGAGAATTTCAGCATGACATATCAAACTCACTGGCTCATCTTGAAAACCAGGGAATACCACTGTCATATATACTGGTAGCAAGAAAATAAAAATTATATACTTCAAAATGTTTTATACTGACATCATATTAAAAGAAAGTAATTAAAATAAACAATTTAAAGAAAAAATTAATAACAAACATTAAAAAACCTTGTAACATAAAAGTTACAAGGTTTTTGGTGACCCATCGCAGATTCGAACTGCGGACACCTTGATTAAAAGTCAAGTGCTCTGCCAACTGAGCTAATGGGTCAAATGGCTGGGATGGCTGGACTCGAACCAACGAAATGCCAGAGTCAAAGTCTGGTGCCTTACCAGCTTGGCTACATCCCAACGTCAAGCGCAAAACCTATTATAAAGAGGTTTGCACTTTTTGTCAAGCAAATAAACAGAAATTTTTCTATAATTATGCCATAAGGCAACAAGTATTAAAGAGTTTTCTTGATTTTAAAATCCTGTGTTGCAATATCAATTAATTTGAGGTCCTTATTTCTTTCTTCAGCCATTCGGATAGACCATTCATTTTCAAACAATACTGCGTTTCTTCCCAGCTTGTCTTCAACTATTACTGCTGTACTTGGCAGATTCAGTTTTCTTGGATCAAGACCTTCATTTTCTATCCAGCGTGCATGTCTGTAAGGCAGATTCTGAAGTCGGAGCTGTACTCCGTATTCATTCTTGAGTCTGTATTCAAGCACTTCAAACTGCAGAGCACCTACCACTCCGATAATCAATGCTTCTATACCGATATCGATCTGCTTGAATACCTGAATAGCACCTTCTTCAGACAGCTGATCAATACCTTTTATGAACTGTTTTCTTTTCATTGTGTCAGCCGGTGTTACTCTGGCAAAATATTCGGCAGGGAATATTGGAATACCTTCAAATCTTACATTGCCGTTACCCTCGTATAATGTGTCTCCCAGATTGAATATTCCGGGGTCAAATAAACCGATTATATCGCCGGGATATGCTTCATCAACGATGGTACGTTCCTGGGCCATAAACTGTTGAGGCTGTGACAGACGGATTTCTTTTCCCGCATTCACATGCTTTACAGACATTCCTTTTGTAAACTTGCCAGAACAAATTCTCAAGAAGGCAAGCCTGTCTCTATGGGTTGGATTCATATTTGCCTGTATTTTAAAGATAAAACCGGATAACTTGTCACTTTCAGGATCAATTTCGCCCTCGGAGGTTTCTATAATACCCGGTGATGGTGCCAGTTCCAGAAATTCTTCCAGGAAGGGCTGTACACCGAAATTTGTCATGGCACTGCCGAAGAATAATGGTGTAAGCTCACCGCTGCCTATCTTCTTTTTATCAAATTCGTCGCCTGCCATATCCAGCAGCTCTATGTCTTCGCAGAGCTTATCGTGGTAATGGCTGCCCAGCAAGTCTGCAAAAATCGGATCATCAACTTTTCCTACAGTTGATGAAACCTGTGATTGTCCATGCTCTCCGCCGTCAAACAGTTCTATCTGCTTGAGATTTCTATTATAGACGCCTTTAAAGTCACCTTCTGTTCCTATTGGCCAGTTCATAGGATAGGAACGTATTCCGAGTACTCTTTCGATTTCCTCCATGAGCTCAAAGGGATCTTTACTGGCGCGGTCCATTTTGTTTACAAAAGTAAAGATTGGAATACCTCTCAATTTACATACGTGAAACAGCTTAATGGTTTGTGCTTCCACACCTTTTGCTCCGTCAATAAGCATCACGGCACTATCAGCAGCTACAAGCGTTCTGTATGTATCTTCACTGAAGTCCTGGTGACCCGGAGTATCCAATATATTTATACAGTAATTATTATATTCAAACTGCATTACACTGGAAGTAACGGAAATACCCCTTTGCTTTTCAATTTCCATCCAATCGGATACAGCATATTTATTTGCCTTTCTTGCCTTAACAGAACCAGCCAGCCTGATGGCACCACCATACAGAAGCAATTTTTCAGTCAAGGTGGTTTTACCGGCGTCAGGGTGAGAAATAATAGCAAATGTTTTTCTACGGGATACTTCTTTTTTTATTTCATCTTTAATATCTGGCATTTGATCTAACCTCTCGCAATTCTATCAGAAATGGTTTAATTATTTGTTATTACTTTTTAACAATCAGATTTCATTTTATATTATAGCCAATATGCTGTCAAATAGTAATTGGGGGAGAAATTACGTATAATTATTTATAGGATTAATTGCTGTTAATTGTTGTTTTTATAATATTATTATGATAATAATAGGAAAAGGATATTTTGTATGTATATAGAATATATGCTATAAATGGCATATTATTATCTTAAATCATCTAAACTAATATAGCAGTGAATATTAGCAAAACATACGGTTAATATCTGGATGTGAGTCATCATTTTATGGCTTGATCTAAATGATGTCAGTACAAAAAGACGGTAGAATGCATACAGCAGGATTTGTTTTATAAATTGGAGGTTAACTATGAGTGATAAAATATTTGTTACATTAAATAATGAAAAATATGAAATAGAAAAGAAAACAACTTTGCTTGAACTGAGCAAACGTTTTGAAAAGGGCTACTGCTCAGCTATTGTGGCAGCCAGGGTCAATAATGATATCAAGGATTTGAACTATGAACTGGTTGAGGATGCAAAAATAAATTTTATTGACCTTTCAGATGAAGATGGTATGAGAATATATAGAAGAAGCCTTTATTTTATATTCATTAAGGCTGTTCATGAACTTTACCCTGATAGAAATGCAGTCATCAGTCATCCAATGAGCAATGGAGTTTATTGCGAAATAAGAGGTGACGAAGAACTGACAGAAATAGATGTGGAGGCAGTTCAGAAGAAAATGAATGAAATCGTTTCGGCGGCATTGTCTTTTGAAAAAAAGATTATTACTACCGAGAGTGCCAGAGAACTGTACAAAAAAACCGGAAGGCTTGACAAGTACGAAGTTCTGGAGCATAGGCAAAAACCGTATGTAACGGTTTATAACTGTGGGGGATATGAGGACTATTATTATGGCTACATGGTTCCTGATACAGGTTATATCAAATGCTTCAGCCTTAAATTCCACCAGCCAGGGGTGGTAATACAGTTCCCCTCCAAGGCTAAACCTGAAGAACTTCCCACCTTTGAAGAGCAGAAGAAGCTTTTTAAGGTATTTATAGAGTATAAGAAATGGGTACGTATCCTTGGTGTAGAAAATGTAGGAGCCTTGAATGATATTGTTAAAGCTGGTGAAATAGGTGATCTCATCAGGGTTAGTGAAGCCCTGCATGAGAAAAAGATTGCGGAAATTGCTGATAAGATTACCAATCATGAGGAACAAAAACGTATAGTTCTCATTTCAGGGCCATCATCTTCCGGCAAAACCACCTTTGCAAACAGGCTGGGTATTCAGCTGAGAGTGAACGGGTACATTCCGAAGACCATATCTCTGGATAACTATTTTGTAAACAGAGACAGAACTCCCAGAGATGAGGATGGGGAATATGACTACGAAGCTCTTGAGGCTATAGATGTAGAGCTGTTTAATAAACATTTGACAGCATTACTGGAGGGGCATGAAGTTGAAATACCCGTATATAATTTTGAAACAGGTTCGAGGGAAGCATACGGACAGCGGATGGTTATGAATAAAAATACCATACTTGTTATTGAAGGCATACATGGTTTGAATGACAGGCTTACGGCTTCAATTTCACCAGAAGACAAGTACAAGATATATGTAAGTGCGTTGACCTCCATGAACATAGATGATCATAACAGAATTCCTTCAACTGATACCAGAATTATCAGAAGGATAGTCAGAGACAATCAGTTCAGAGGCTGCTCGGCCATAAATACAATTAACAGGTGGCCTTCTGTAAGAAGAGGAGAAGAGAAAAACATATTCCCTTATCAGGAAAATGCGGATATCATGTTTAACTCTTCACTTGTATATGAACTATGTCTGCTCAAGACTTATGCCGAACCGCTGTTGATGGAGCTCGGACCTGAAAATGAAAGATATTCCGAGGTTAAAAGACTTATAGAGTTTTTAAGCTACTTCCTGCCTATTGAGGGCAAAGAAGTTCCAAATAATTCAATTGTAAAAGAGTTCGTTGGAGGAAGCTGCTTTTTTTAGGGGGTGAACGTATGAAACTGCTTGATATTTCTGCCTGCCTTGGGGCTCAGGTACTAACGGGGAAGAATATTCTGGATTATGAGGTCACCTCTGCCTGTGGCTCCGATCTGATGAGTGATGTAATGGCCTATGTGACAGAAAATGTGGTACTGCTGACAGGACTAATAAATTTGCAGGTCATAAGGACAGCAGAAATGATGGACATCAAGGCAGTGATTTTCGTAAGGGGGAAGCAACCGCTTGATGGCATGATTGAACTTGCACAGGAAAAAAATATTGTACTTATGTCTACAGAGCTTACAATGTTTGTTGCATGCGGAAAGCTTTATGAAGCCGGATTAAAAAACGGTTCTTCTGCCGGGAGGTAGGGTAATGAGCAACATAAAGCTTAGGTATGATATTCCGGCCAATGATTTTGTTGCAGCGGGAGAGGCCTCCAGCAACGTAAAAAAGAAGCTGGCGCAGATCGGAATATCTTCGGATAAGATTAAAAAGGCTGCAATTGCAATGTATGAGGCAGAAATAAATGCAGTAATTCATGGGCAAGGTGGATTTGCCGATGTTGAAATATGGAGTGACAGGGTAGTTATAAATATTGTTGATCACGGTCCGGGAATAGCAGACCTGGAGCTTGCCATGACCGAAGGTTACTCAACTGCTCCGGATAATATCAGAGAAATGGGTTTTGGTGCAGGAATGGGACTGCCCAATATGAAAAAATATGCCGATAAGCTGGATATAAATACAGAGGTTGGGAAAGGCACAAAAGTAACAATAACAGTTTATTTTATATGAGAGTAATTTATTTTTAAGAGTAATTTATTTTTAAAAGTCATTTATAAGAGCCATTAACTTATATATTGGAGGTAAGTATGAATGAGTACTTCCATTCTGTTAATCTGGATAAAGACAAATGCAGAGGCTGTACCAATTGCATAAAAAGGTGTCCCACCGAAGCAATTCGTGTAAGGAAGGGAAAGGCTCAAATTATAAAGGAACGTTGTATAGACTGCGGTGAGTGTATCCGCGTATGCCCTTATTTTGCCAAAAAGGCAATCAGCGACAGTCCTGACATAATTAATGATTATAAATATAAGGCAGTAATTCCGGCTCCGTCCCTTTATGGGCAGTTTGACAAAAAATATTCCAGAAACAGTATTCTCAATGCTTTAAAGACTGCAGGGTTTGATTATGTCTATGAGGTTGCCCGGGCTGCAGAAATTGTCAGTGAGGCTACAAGACAGCTGCTGGCAGAGCCCTCTGTAAAAAAGCCAATGATCTCCTCAGCATGTCCCGGGGTGGTAAGGCTAATTCAGGTCAGATTTCCCAGTCTTATTGATAATATTGTAAAACTGGAGTCACCTATGGAGGTGGCGGCAAATATAGTTAAAAACAAATTGAATGAAAAACATAATATTCCCATGGGGGATATAGGCGTGTTCTTTATTTCTCCCTGTGCGGCAAAGGTAACCAGTGTAAAGTCTCCTTACGAAAAGCAAAAATCGTATGTTGATGGTGTCATATCCATAAAGGATATTTATTTGAAAGTGCTGGCGGCATTAAGCAGGCCGGATAACCGTCCGGAATATGCTGAAGCCGGTTTTGAGGGAATAGATTGGGCCAATTCGGGAGGCGAAAGCGGAGCGCTTGGGACTGAAAAGGTATTGGCTGTGGACGGAATACATAATGTTATCAAAATATTTGATGAAATAGAAGGTGACAGACTTGCCGATGTGGATTTTGTTGAGGCACTTTCCTGTACCGGTGGCTGTCTTGGAGGTCCGTTGACAATGACAAATGTTTTCGTTGCCAAAACCAATCTGAAAAAGCACCTGCTTGAAGCTCCTGCCAGCCGTGTAGACGAGATGGACCCAAACAGCTTTCAGGAACTGGTCTGGACTTCCAATGTGGAATATAAACCCGTAATGAAACTGGATCAGGACATTTCAAAAGCTATGGAGAAGCTTGAAAAGCTGGAAAGCATATATAACGGACTTCCCGGACTGGATTGCGGTGCCTGCGGGGCACCCAACTGCAGGGCTCTGGCAGAAGACATGGTCAGAGAGATGGCAAATGAAAATGACTGTATTTTCAAACTGAGACAAAAAATCCGAGATCTGGCTGAAGAAATGGTGGAGCTGGGCGGAAAAGTGCCGCCGGTTTTGGATACCGACACAAATAGCGATAACTAAATAAACTGATTTAGGTTGGATATTATTATGAATATTGAGGATTTGTTAAAAATTATCTCTGGGAAAATGTTGACAGGCAATACTCCAGTTCTGAAGATGAAAGTAGAGAATATTTACATTTGCGATCTCTTAAGCTGGGTAATGTCCCACGCTAAGAAAGGGGATGCCTGGATTACAGTTCTGACAAATGTTAATGTTCCTGCAGTGGCATTGCTGACGGAAGTGTCCTGTGTAATAATACCGGAGGATATTGAAGTTGAGGAATTTACTCTTCAGAAAGCCAGGGAAAATGGAATCGTTATTATAGGCTCAGGTATGAATTCCTTTGAAATAAGCAGAAGGGCTGTAGAGTCAGGGCTTTTTGAAAGGAAAGAAAACTAGTTATGCTTTTAAAGCTGGAATTGCTTTTATAGGAAAGTCGGGGGTTATTTTGAGGCTGGCATATGATCTGCATATTCATACTGCATTATCTCCTTGTGCAGATAATGACATGACACCTAACAATATTGTAAATATGAGCATATTGAAGGGGTTGGACGTTATAGCCATAACCGACCATAATTCCTGTGCCAATGTTGAGGCGTGTACTGCAGCTGCCGCAGACAAACAGCTTCTGGTTATTCCGGGGATGGAGGTGGAAACGGCTGAAGAGATTCATGTAATATGTTTGTTTCCAGACTTTGGAAAAGCAATGGAAATGCAGAACTGGATTTACTCAAGACTGCCTGCCTATAAAAATAATGAAGGTGTTTTTGGTTCTCAACTGATTATGGACTGGCAGGATAATATAATTAGGAAGGAAGACCGCTTGCTGCTGGTATCAGCAACTATAACCATTAATGAAGTATTCCGTATTGTCAATCAGCAGTTGAAAGGTCTGGCGGTTCCGGCACATATAGACAGACAGGCCAATTCACTTATATCAAGTTTTGGAGTGATTCCGGAAGACATTGACATCAGCTGCGTGGAAATCAGGAATAGAAGTAGGGAAGCGTTGCTTGAAGAACATCACCCGAAATTGAAGAATATTAACAAAATATACTCTTCTGATGCACATTATCTGGGTAATATCAGTGAAAGACAGAATTTTGTTGAAGTGGATGAAATAAATGCAGAAGGAGTGTTAAGGGCTCTTTCAGTATATAGGGAAGATTAAAAGGTTCTTTTGGGAGAAAGGCGGATAACTTATCAGAAATATCACATATGAATTAATAAAAATGCAGTAAAGGAGCTTTATATGACTTTGGAAGAATTAAGGGCAATAGCATATGGAAAGGTAAACTCCCGACAGTTGTCCAAGGATTGCTATGTTGCATCGGTTGCCAGTGCTTTGCTCACCGATAAAGGAAATGTTTACACAGGTGTATGTATAGATACAGCCTGCAGTATGGGATTTTGTGCCGAACATGCTGCTATCGCCCAAATGATAACAAACGAGGAATCCAGAATCGTTAAAATTGTTGCTGTTGGTGCTGGAGGAAAGATATATCCTCCATGTGGAAGGTGCAGAGAGTTTATATATCAGATTAATAACGATAATCTCAAGGCGGAGGTCTTAGTTGCTGAAGGAAAGGCAGTAAAGCTTGAAGAGCTGCTGCCATACCGTTTTGAATAGGAATTGACAGATAATACTATGGGAAAAAGGCTTTAATACGGTGAAGGGAGATTTATGGGATGATATCTAAAGACAAAAATGTTATGTTTATAATATACGTCAAAGATCAGGAGAAAAGTAAAACATTTTACCAAGAGGTTTTGGGTTATGAACCACGCTTGCATGTACCGGGTATGACTGAGTTTCAGCTGGGGGATAATGTTGCATTGGGAATTATGCCCGAAACAGGAATTATGAGAATTCTGGAGGGTAAAATTCAGAATCCCGGTATTGCCAGTGGAATACCCAGATGTGAAATATATATTTTCGTTGACAACCCTAATGAATATTATCAAAAAACAGTACAAGCCGGTGGAACGGGAATAAGTAAAACTGAACTTCGAGGTTGGGGGGATAATGTGGCATATGGTTCAGATCCTGACGGGCATATACTGGCATTTGCATACAATGCGGATAATGCATGAACAATCAGATTTATTTTAACAATTAAATTAATAAATGAGTTAACCAAATCAGTTAACAAATGAATAAATAATCGAACAGGCAGGTAAATATGACAACAGAAGAAATTATAAGCTATTGTCTCTTAAAGAAAGGTTCTTATATGGATTTTCCCTTTGGAGAAGTTCCAATATGCATTAAAGTCCATAAAAAGCTTTTTGCCCAGATATATCCGAAGCCTGGGGATATGAAAATTACCTTAAACTGTGATAAAATGACAGGGATTGTTTATAGAAACCTATACCCGGATACTGTTGTAAGGGGCTATCACTGTCCGCCCATTCAGCAACCTTACTTCAATACGGTTCATTTGAATGGGCAGGTTTCAGAAGATGACCTTAAAGCCATGATTGACCATTCCTATATTACAGTTGTAGGAAAGCTGCCAAGGAAGGTGAGAGAGGATTTGAAGGGAGGGATATATATTGGGTGAGTTAATAAAGCTTCCTAATATAGGTAAAGAAGTAGAACGTCAGCTGAATGAAGTAGGAATAACCACGTTTGAACAGTTGGCTGAAATGGGCTGCAAGCAGGCCTGGCTTAGAATAAAAAGTATTGATGACTCTGCCTGTCTTAACAGGCTATACGGTCTTGAAGGTGCAATACAGGGTATTAGATGGCATAATCTGTCAGAAGATGTGAAAGGTGAGCTAAAAGCGTTCTATAATCAACATAAATAGAATTTTATATATGTCGGCATTCGGAGGAATTGGTTAATGAACTTTATACAGAGCAGTCAGAACAGTACAATTAAGGATATTAAAGCATTACAACAGAAAAAATACAGAGATGGGCAGGAGCTGTATTTTGTTGAAGGTATCAGATTTGTTAATGATGCAATAGAAAACGGACAGAGTATAAGCAAAGCGGTTATTTCAGATAAGCTTGAAAGTTTAAATGGAGGCTCTGAGCTTATTTCAACATTGTCCGGGGTATGCTCTGATATTTATAAGGTACCTGACAAGCTTTTTAAAGAGATATCGGATACTCAGTCCCCACAGGGTGTTTTGGCGGTGCTTAAAAAACAGCCTGAAGACTTTAGAAAAGCGGTGCAAAACGGCAAATCCATAGTAATATTGGACAGCCTCCAGGATCCCGGTAATGTGGGAACCATTATCAGAACTGCCGATGCTGCAGGAGTTTCAGCCGTATTAATGACAAAGGGCTGCGTTGATCTGTATTCTCCGAAAGTACTCCGTTCTACTATGGGGTCGATTTTCCATCTGCCAATCATAGAAAATCTGGATATAACCGAAACAATTAGTAATTTAAAAGATAATGGCTATAAGGTTATAGCTTCTCATCTAAAAGGACAAAACAACTATTATGATGAGGATTTAACCTGTAAGAGTGCTATAATTGTGGGAAATGAAGCAAATGGAATAAGTGATGAAACTGCTGAAATGTCGGACAGGCTTGTACGAATTCCAATGCCTGGTAAGGCAGAATCCTTGAATGCTTCAATAGCTGCATCAATAATGATTTATGAGCTGGTCAGACAGAACAGGTCCTGAACTTTTCTGAGTGTACAGGAATATTATTTTCTATATAATTGAACTTGTGATTATTCCTGGTCATTGCAGTGTCTTGGCATCTTTGCTAAACAAATTCATCTTGTAAAAAATTGGACACCTGATATATAATAGAGTTAATTGGGAACGTTCCCTGTTCTATTTTCTAATTGATTTAGGTATTATAATATTTACTTTGCAGCTATAGGATGGTGGAGGTAATTTTGATAAATATATTTGATATAGCAAGAACTGCCGGTGTTTCAAAAACAACCGTATCAAGGGTAATTAACAACCAGCCGGGAGTGAGGGAAGATACCCGGATAAAGGTGCTTGAGGCTATAGAAAAGCTAAATTACATACCCAACCAGGCAGCCAGAAGCCTGGTGTCAAGAAAAGCGGGAGTTATCGGTGTCATATACAATGAGTTCAACAACTCGGTTTATTTGAAACTGGCAAATCTTTTGGAAAAATGTGCTTCCCGCTACAATTATAATATGGTTTTCAGCAGCTCAAACGATGATTTCAATTCCAAAGTCCGTTATATTCAGTATTTCACCGGAGGGGCGGCAGACGGTCTTATTCTGTTCGGAAGTGATACAAGAGATAAGGAACTTGTTCAGAAAGTAATTAATACAAAATTCCCCCTTGTTGTTATAGAAAATCATTTTAATGATTTAAAGGTAAATGATATTATAATAGATAATTTTTCCGGTGCAAAAAAAGCTGTAGATTATCTTATCGGACTGGGTCACCGGAAAATAGCACATATTACCGGTAATTTAAATCACAGGGTTGCTTCGGACAGAATGAACGGTTACATAGAGGCCCTTAATTCAGCAGGAATTAAATATAACAAAGATTATGTGATATACACAGATGCGGGTGAAAACACAGGGGCTTCAGCTATGGAGAAGCTTTACGGTATTCCTGAACCACCCACGGCACTGTTTACTTTTAATGATCTGCAGGGTTATGAAGCCATACAAAAAGCCATCGAACTGGGACTCAATATTCCTAAGGAGCTTTCCATCGTAGGCTTTGACAATATATATGAACTTCTGCGTTTTATTCCTTCCAATATCCGGCTTGCATCAATGAAACAACCAATGGAAAAAGTGGCTGAGGCCGCTATTGAACTTATTACAGAAAATATTACCGACAAAAATACCGAGCCGAAAGTTCTTACTTTTGATACCGAACTGTACCCCGGAACCTCTTGTTCCAAAGCATCTGACTAAAATTTGAATAAAATATTGAAGAAGTCATCAAGCCTGATGAAATAACTTTTTGAATTATAAACATATTACGTAATGTTAATAATTTTGGGAGGAAAACTGGACTCCCATCAGATAAAGCTGTTTTCTATACAAAATTGGGAACGTTCCCATTGCTGGAGGAGAATAATATGAGATTTGGGTATTTTGACAGGAAGAGCAAGGAATACGTAGTTACAAGACCTGATACGCCAACGCCCTGGATAAACTACATCGGAAGCGGTGACTATGGCGGAATAGTATCAAATACCGGGGGCGGATACAGTTTTCACAAGGACCCTCAAAACAGACGCGTTACAAGGTATAGATATAATAATATTCCTATGGATCGTCCCGGCAGATATATTTATATAAGGAACAGGGAAACCGGTGAATACTGGAATCCCGGTTATCAGCCGGTGCAAAGGAAGCTTGACAGCTACAGCTGTCGCCATGGTATGGGCTATACTGTTCTAAATGGTGAATATCAAGGGGTTATTGGAGAAGTAACTTATTTTGTTCCTGATAACAAGGATTTTGAAATATGGCACTTGAAGATCACCAACGCAAGAGCTGTTCAACAGAAGCTTCAAGTATATGCATATTCGGAGTTTTGCTTCTGGCAGGCAGTTATGGATCAGCAAAATGTAGACTGGGTACAGCAAATTAATCAGGGCCGGTTTGAAGATGGCATTATTACATATTATCCGCATTATATTAGCGATAATGCTGCTTTTTTTGCAACTGCAGAAAAGGTAAGCAGCTATGACACAAACCTTGAAGCCTTTATAGGAAAATACCGCTCCGAAAGCAATCCTCTGGCGGTTGAGCAGGGCAGCTGCAGCAATTCCATCTCCTATAGAATGAATGGTGTAGGTGCATTCTGCATTGATATTGATCTGGCTGCAAAACAGGAAAGAGAAATTGTTTTTATACTGGGCTTTGCCGAGGATAGAAATACAATTAAGGCTGATATAAAAGACTACCTGTCTCCTGAGAAGTCAAGGGCTGCTCTGGACAGACTAAAGGAATACTGGAACAGCTACACGGGAAAACTCAGTGTTGAGACACCTGATGAGGATATGAACCTGTTTGTGAATATTTGGAATCAATATCAGTGCAAGACAACCTTTAACTGGTCACGTTTTGTTTCGCTATATCAGCTGGGGTTGGGAAGAGGAATGGGTATACGCGACAGTGCCCAGGATACTCTGGGAGTAATGCATACCATACCGGAGGAAGCAAAACAACTGATAATAAAGCTTCTGCAGTGCCAATACACCGACGGAAGAGCATATCACCTGTTTTTCCCATTGACAGGGGAAGGCGGGCAGGGGGATGCACCGGTCAAAATGTTTGACTGGTATTCGGATGATCACCTGTGGCTCGTGCTGGCTGTCAACAACTATGTGAAGGAGACCGGTGACTTCGAGTTCCTGAACCAGTCTGTACTATACAATGATAAAGCTATTTCGGCTACAGTAATGGAGCATCTGAACATGGCTCTGGAATTTACACACAATAATAGAGGGCCGAACAATATTGCACTTGCGGGGCGTGCAGACTGGAACGATACACTGAATCTCGATACCGGAAAAGGCATTGCTGAAAGTGTTTTTACCTCAATGCTGTACTGTAGGGCGGCTGTGGAAATGATTGAATTATGCGGGCATCTGGGAAATGAGAAGCTATGTTCAAAGTATCAGGCTATGTTTGAGGAGATGAAGCAGGCAATTAACGTGAGCAGCTGGGACGGGGAATGGTACAAGCGCGCATTTGATGACTTGGGGCAGCCGCTGGGCAGTAAAGAGAACAAGTTCGGAAAGATTTTTATAAACTCACAGTCCTGGGCTGTGTTAGGCAAGGTCGCAAATGATGAAAAAGCTCAGAAATGTATGGAATCGGTTGATAAATACCTGAATTCCAAATTTGGTATCGTAGCCATGTATCCCTCATATACCCGGTATGATGATACAAAAGGCGGAGTAACCACCTATCCACCTGGGGCAAAGGAAAATGGAGGAATATTCCTGCACACCAACCCCTGGGTTATGATTGCCGAAATAATGCTGGGTCATGGCGATAAAGCCTTTGAGTACTATAGTCAGATACTTCCTGCCAGGAGAAATGATGATGCTGAATTATACGAGGTTGAGCCCTATGTTTACTGTCAGAATATCTTAGGAAAGGAGCATCCTCAGTTCGGTGTGGGAAGAAATTCCTGGTTGTCAGGTACGGCAGCCTGGAATATGGTAGCAGCCTCACAGTATATTCTTGGTATCAGGGCGGGCTATGACAGTCTGGTTGTTGACCCGTGTATACCAGCTCACTGGCAGGGTTTTAAAGCTATGAGAGTATTCAGAGGTGCAACCTACAATATTGAGGTGCAAAATCCCAATAAAGTAAACAGCGGAGTTGCAAAAATAACAGTGGACGGAGCAGAAGTCGGCAAAATTCCGGTTTTTAAACCGGATACGGTTCATCATGTGGTTGTGGTAATGAAATAGGGATATATAGATAAAAAATTATTATATTTAACTAAATTAGTAATTAATTTTATAAGTTTTTTTGTGAAGAGCAGTAAAGGACTGATTTATCCTTTTTACTGTTCTTTCTTTTTAAGAAGTAAAATGTTTTAAATTATATACAAAAATTCTATTGACTTCATATAATTCCAGATATAGTATATTGTAAATATCATTCTTTTATCGAGGTATATTAAGTGAAAACAATGTTGAAAGAAGACAGATTTAATATTATTTCAGATGAGTACAAGAAGTTTATAATTGAATTTGATACTGAAATATCAAAGCTGGGCTATGGCTTTGGCGGAGAAATCGGCAGCGGTTTTTGCTGGGGCAGATATATGATTATTTATTCGAAGCTCGGCGTAAAGAACAAACAGGTTGCTGCCCGTATTTATATCAGAGAAAGCAGTATTGTTTTACGCCTTTATCTGAATAGTATCGACAAACACCATCAATATATTGAAAACTCTAAACCCTACATAAAGAATGTTTTCACCGGAGAACACGGTAAATGCAATCACTGTCATAATGATAAAGGTGGCATATGTAAATTCAGGAAAGCTTATACGCTTGATAACAGATTTATTGAAAAATGTAATGGTATTACTTTTGAATTCTGGGAGCCAAGTCTGAAAAAGCTTCCAGACTACATAAATTTATTAAAGGAGTTTTATCCTGTCAGAAAAACCAGGAGCTTAGAAGTGGTCTAGGAAACAAATAGCGATGCAATTAGAGTTGGATGGTATTAAAAGTAAAGAAGTTAAATTTTTTGATATTAATAATTTAGCCGAAATAATTCCTACAAATATACCAATTTTAAAAGATATGATGGCTAGGATAGATTCTTTTTTTATCAAAAAGCTCGTGTACTTTTTTGATTAAAATATCAATTAATAACAAGTTTGAGGTATTTTTATATGAGCGTGATTATATTGATACTGGCCTTTTTGACCGTTTTCATGCTTGAGCGTAAGATAAAACTTCGTCATAAATATCAGGTGTTTTCCAGTAAATTCACTATTCATTATATCGATTTTCCAGCTTTAATAAGTTTAGCGGTTATTGGAGTATTTATTGTATATCTCTTTTCACTGACCCCGTTATCAGACTATGCTATTGAGTACATAAGGGAATTTTATATCACATATACTTTGATTATAATACTTCCAGATTAAAGTTTCTTAAATATATTACTGGATAATAAAAGTTTATGGAAATGAAGAGTTTAATATAGCGATTAATCAATACTATTTCATATCCCCCAATAAGCTTCCGGCTATTGTAACTGCTGCTACAAACACAATTATCCAGAATAAGGATTTCAAACCAAACGTTGATACGAAAGAGGCTATAAAAAACAAGCATATCAGTGAGTATGGAATTATTCTCAGTATCCAATCCTTCATGGATTTGCCAGAACGATACCTTGAAATGGTCAAATATGCCAGGAGTGACAGAAAAAAAGCCCCTAAAGGCCCAAGTATTACTTCCATTTATTTTTAACCCCTACAAATAAATTTTTAAAGTTATTACATGTATTTCAAATCAGATTAAATATTATCATAATTTACAAATGATTCAAGTACACACTTTGTTTTATAACAATTCTTTTCATAAGTAATAATATAATTGTTTTCAGCTCGGGGTGTGTATACAGCATATTAAATGATTTTAACCACCGTACCTATGGATACTAAATTGCTGAGTTCAATAACCTGATTATTATACATTCGTATACACCCGTTTGATATATTTTTTCCTATTGAAGAAGGATCATTTGTACCATGTATTCCATAATCTCCATTAGGGGCGTCCAGGCCCAGCCACCTTACGCCGAAGGGCCCTCCGGGATTGATCGCCCTGTTAACAATTTTGAAGGTTCCCTTGGGGGTAGGGGTTGATGGTTTACCTACCGCTACCGTGTATGTTCTATAAACCTTATTGTCTCTAAAAAGAGTAAGGGTATGAGCTGCGGTATTAATAGTAATGCTGTAGGTTACTCTGTAATAGGAAAAAGGGTCTTGATATAAAAACATTACTTGTACCTCCAAAGCTGTTATATTAACATAATATTCTGATTTAAATGTGTATGTGAAATATAAATGTGGATATAAAACATTAATTAAATATAAGTTTTTAACATTTGAATATGGGGACATATAAAATTCAGATATAAAGATATTGTAACTTGACTACTTGGAATTCAAATTATATCTTTTTATAGAAAGACTATAAATTATTTGTTTTAAGAGGAATATGAAAATGTACAAAATACGTCCGGCAGCAGTTCATGAATGTGAAAAGTTAACAGAAACCGCTGTTAAATCAGAAGCTTACTGGGGATATGATTCTGAATACATGAATAATTTTAAAACTTATTATAGTGTCAGTAAAGAATTCATTAATCTTAATCCGACTTTTGTAATTGAAGAGGATAGCAATATTGTCGGATTTTATGGCTTATTCACAAAGAACAACCAAACAGAATTGGAATATTTCTTTATAGCACCTCAATACATAGGGCAGGGTTACGGCAAAAGAATGTGGATGCATCTGATTAAGGAATGTCACAATACTGGCATTAAAGAATTCAATATTGTGACAAGCCCACAAGCTGAGGAGTTCTATGTTAAAATGGGAGCAGCACCTGCCGGTGAAGTAGAATCTCTCCTGAAAAAGGGACGAATTATACCTAAACTGGTCTATAAAGTCAAATAAGGAGAGCTTGTTTTTCATCAAAAGAAGCTTTACTTAGAATAACCGTCTATATTTTTATACAGCTTTATTATAAAAAATAATGCAAATGCAGAAAGTACTGAAAAACTTCCAACCTTTGTTATGAGAACAGATAAAAGTGTTTCAATTCCTGCCCTGTATTGGAAAATTGTCTGTATAGGCACCATTACTCCTATTGCTATACATAAGGTTAACAAAAGTGACAACAGAATATAACCCAATCCATTTCTTTTAGTCAGTTTAATTAAACAAATAAGGGCAGCCGGGCCGATTATACCCATATCTAAAACATACGTAATCTCAGTAGTATAAATCTCAATAAGTGCCAGTGATCGACCCGCCACTAAAGCACTTATAATATCCGGAAGCCAGGCGATAATCAATACTGCACCCGTTATGGCAAGAAAAATATATATCCCTTTAAAAGGAAGACTTTTGCCCATGTTTTCAGATATCTGCGGTTCATATATAAAACTTAAATAAATTTGGCTATAAACACGATCAAATAAGCAGCGGGTATGAAGATAGCAAAGGAAAGAACGGAACCGGCTATTTTGCTGCCAACCATTCCGATTACGCAGCCTCTGTAATCTGCTTCACTATATTTTCCTTCAATAACCTCATCAGTAAGAATAGATAAATAGGGATCGACAAAAAGTGCAAGAAGAATAGTTGCAAGCCCGGTTATTACTGCCGACAAGGTGACACAGGTTCCACTAAGGTCAGGCTGAAGGCTTCCTGCATATACCGGTGCAAAGGTGCCAGCTGTGAGGAGGGCAACGGTTACCATGTTATATACCAATATCCTCTTGGGGAGCTTTTTAAGGCTGACACCTTTAAAATTGGTTTTTGTGGGAATGGCTACGGAGTTTTTTATATATTTTACCCCTGATTTGGTGAAGCTGTGAAGAATTAGTCTGAAAATGGACTTGTCTGTTGAAAATGCCTCAACACCTCTTGTAAATATCCTCTGAAAAGTGGGCAGGAGAAGTGCACCGATTATGCTGGCAATGAAAACATTAAGCAAAAGCATATGGAAAAGGAATAACAGATTATTATTTTGGTTTTGAACTCCCTTCACCGACTCTTCAACATATTTGGTTAATTTGGGCAGCTGAAATGCTCCTGCTGTTCTCGAAATAAGTGAAATAGCATTAAAAAGAGCAGCTGAGACTGCGATTTTACCCGTTCTCACACCAACCATTCTAACTGAATAAGCCAGAGTTCCCATTACAGTAATTATAAAATTCAAAATTATTACTATCATTATATCGAGTTCCATATTAACCTCCATGAGCCGTATAACAACACAAAATATTAATAAAATTATTCACTCCTTATCCGCTATATGGCGAATAAAGGAGGTTAATTGGCCTTGTGCGTTTTCAAAGTATTCACTCAAATATTTGATTCAATGAAGTACTATTAATACTGTGAATATATCGCGCGGCCATAAATTCACAGGTTAGCTTGTCAAATGATTGTAAATGAAGTCTTTCAAGCTAACCTCCATGAGCCGCATAGCAGTACCTCTCGCTTTAGTACTTCTTATTCCTCTGAAAGGCTCCCCATATAACAACCAATATAGCTATTACAGCTTCGATAGTTATTAAAATCCAGATGAACGGATGAATGTTACTTAATACTGTTCCGCCGACTCCACCGTGGTTCATGGAATAAACGAAATAAAACTCATATGCTATTACTGTTATAATAACTTCAAAGATAATTAGGAATATAAGACCTATTCCATACTTAATCAATGAAATACCTGTATTTGAAAGTCCGGCTGCTTTTCCCGGGTCCTTATAACCTGTGCCCAGTGCTACTTTACAGTCACTGCATTCAGTAAAACCCTCTCTATATTCCGCATGACATTTTGGACAAATCATTTAATCACCTCTCAACATTATTAACAATTATCTATGAAATTTCATGATTGTTCAAAATTCATAATGAGATTATTTTTCTGACTTTCAGTCTGTGAGAGTTTTCTTTTTATTTCGGCTTTGTTGGATTCCAGATTTCGGACAATATTTTTTATCTGTCCAATAAGACTTTGTACCTGACCCATATCATCACGGATTTTATCACGAACATTTAAGTCGGTGAAGATATTGTCAAACCAGAAGTCAATAGTTCTTGTTGTGGAGTCGATACCTGTATAAGCAGCGATTTCATACATGTTAACATCTCTTAGTTCCCTTTCAAAATCCTTCATAAGAGAACTAAGTCTGTTCAGCTCAGCCTGTGCATCATCAATGTGGTCATATTTGGCCATGTGGCTTATAATCCCACCCCTGGACCAAACATCATATGTAGCCCAGCCCTCTGCACTTTCAAGATGATTTACGGCATTGGAAGCCGCCGAAAGTACTCTGCTTGCAGCACTTATAGCCTCGTCAGTCTCAACCAGCTGTTTTCTTAAATCATCCTGCTCATTTTCAAGTCCCATATAGGCAGCATAAGCCTGCCCGCTTATTTTACTCTTTATTAAATCCTCCCGGTTAGAAAACTCTTTATCAAAGGCAAGCTTCTCTTTATTCAAATCACTTATTTTTTCTGCCAGTTGGTTTTTTTCCTGGGTCAACTGTTTGACTCTTTCAACAGCTTTGTCATACTCAAGCTTGGCAGAAAGCATTTCCTGTGTTTCTTTGCTGACCCTTCCCTCATACCTTCCAATCAACTTCAGAATGGTGTTGGACAGAGAATCCTTTTGAATTTCATCAACATCAAGTGCTTCAGACTGGTACTTGCGTAAGAGGCTTTTAACCTCATCCTCAGCACTATACAGCCTGTTTGACAGGCTTTTCCATCTCTCTTCAAGCAAAGGCAAAACTGCCAGCTTGTTTTTTAGCTCCAAAAAACTGTTATTATCCATAATAAACCTCCTTATATAACTTTATAATACTTTATTAAATACATTTAAATGTATTTTCCAGCAAATCTCTCAACAGGTTTTAACAATTAGTATGTATAACTTTTGTCGGCCACCAGTATTTCTTGCAATACTCCCGCACTCTCGGAATCCAGATTTTCATCCAGAAGTATTCTGATGTAATCTCCATAGGATATATGTGCTTTATTTATTGGAAATAGTATCACTACTTGACCTAAAATAATTAAGGATAACCTTCTGTAGCACATAGATGCCTTTCTGAAAACGAAATATTATTAATTTCATGCATCTTTATTGTATATTCTGGTAAAAATACCGTCAAGTGGACTTAAAACTCATCCTTGAATATTTCAACCTATACTGTTATAATAGCTAACAGATATGACCATAAGATAATATTTATGAAATGCAATGATGGAGAAAAGTAAGC
>JAQSXC010000029.1 GCA_029266335.1 Eubacterium sp.
GCTGGAACCAATCCGGCTGCGTAGAAAAGAGTTTGAAAAAGATATTCCTGAAATTTATAGAATATTAAAGCAGGGCAGTAATAAAGCAAGAGAAGTTGCAGCAAAAACTTTATCAGATGTAAAAAAAGCCATGAAGATTAATTATTTTGAGGATAACCAGTTGATAAACGGGCAGATAGAAAGATTCAAATCATAAATTAGTGACAAACAAAAGAATATAATTGTCTAGTACTTAATTGTACATGAAAATACATGTTCACCGGATGAAATTTCATTTTGAGGAACATGTTTTTTCATTTGCAGTCAGTGTTCTCGCAACATGCTTAATTAAGGGTATTCAAGGATTTATGTGAAATTAGCACCTCGGTTTTATTACAATTTGCATATGGCCAATATTACAAATGTAATATGATTCTGATTACAAAATATAGGTGTTTCAGAAGCAGGCCGGATATATTATGAGAGTGTAGTTAAAAACTATTTGAGGAGGAAATATATGAAGAGAAAGTTTTTAAGTATCTTAATGAGTGTTGCATTGACAGCAGGCATACTGGCAGGCTGCGGAGGTTCACAACCCGCCGCTGAAACAGCAGCCCAGACAAGTGCGGAAACATCTGCTGTAGCAGCATCAACAGAGGCAAAAGAAGCAGTTGCTTCAGCGACAGAAGCTTTAGGCAAGAGACCTGAAGGTGGATACAAATTCGGTTACACCTGTATGGATGGAACAAACCCATTCTTTGTTATCCTTGAAAAAACAATAAAAGCAGAAGTTGAAAAGAACGGTGACACATTAATCTCCACCGACCCGGCAAACAATGTAAGCCTTCAGATAACACAGATTGAAGACATGATCACACAGGGAATAGATGCAATATTCCTTAACCCTGCAGAAGCAGAAGGTATTCTTCCTGCACTTGATGCGTTAAAGAAAGCAAATATTCCAATAATAAACTTTGATACAGAAGTTGCTGATTTATCATATGTTCAATCTTATGTAGGTTCAGATAACGTAAATGCAGGCAAGGTTTGCGGAGAAGATCTGGTAAAGAACTACCCTCAAGGCGGAAACATCATAGTTCTTGACTCTCCTACAATGAACTCAATCACTGACAGAACTAAAGGCTTCCTTCAGGCAATAGAAGGTAAAGGCTTTAAAATAGTAGCACAGCAGGATGCAAAAGGTAATCTTCAGGAAGCTATGAGAATTAGTGAAGACTTATTACAGGCTCATGGTGATGTAGTTGCAATATTCGGAGGTAATGACCCTACAGCGCTTGGAGCTTTGGCAGCAGCAAATGCAGCCGGCATTAAGAAGTGTCTGATTTATGGTGTGGATGGTTCTCCTGATATCAAAACAGAACTTGCTACAGGTAAATCATTAATCGCCGGAACCGGTGCCCAATCACCCATAAACATAGCCAAGAAATCAGTAGAAGTAATGTACAAGCACCTGTCAGGTGAAAAAGTTGAAGCCAGATATCCGGTTGAAACTTTCCTTATCAATTCAGAAAATGTATCTCAATTCGGTACAGACGGCTGGCAATAATTCTTTAACTTAAGTGCTTACTCTCGGAAACCGGGAGTAAGCACTTAAGGAATGATTAAGTAATAACTTCCTTTTTCAAGGGGCTACTTTCCGAAAATACTGTGTAGTTGAAAAGTACTGCTTCGCAGTACTTCGCTGCAATAAAGCAATTATTGCGCCTTCCGCCTCCGTGTCTTTTCGAAAACCATCTCTCTTGAAAATAGGGTTTTATTATTCAATCATTCCTAAAATCAGAAAAATAAAAATAAGTGGGTGATCTTTTGAATGCAAATAATTTATTAACTATGAAAAATATACATAAATCCTTTCCGGGAGTATATGCGCTTAATTCAGTTAATTTTGAATTGAAGGCTGGGGAAGTTCATGCACTTTTAGGTGAAAATGGAGCCGGAAAATCCACACTTATCAAAGTGCTGGGGGGAATTTATACCGCCGATCAGGGAGAAATCCGCATTGAAGGTAAAAAGGTTGAAATCGACGGTGTAAGAGCTGCTCAGCAGAACGGAATTGCCATTATTCACCAGGAACTGGTTCTGGTTCCTTTCATGACTGTTGCAGAAAATATTTTTTTAGGCAGGGAGCCTCTTATAGGCAAATTGGTGAACACTGCAAAAATGCATAAGGATGCACAGGCCCTGCTTGATACCTATGACATGAATATTGATGCGGAAACCACGGTCGGCAGGCTGACAATTGCCCAGCAGCAGATGGTTGAGATAGTTAAAGCTATTTCATACAACTCAAAAATCCTTGTTATGGATGAACCAACATCATCTATATCGGATAAGGAAGTTAATTTCCTGTTTGAGACAATGCGTGTTCTAACAAAAAAAGGTGTTGGAATCATTTATATATCACATAAGATGAGTGAACTGGAACAAATATGTGACAGAGTTACGGTAATGCGGGATGGAACCTATGTTGGAACTGAAGTTGTAAAAGAGACAACCAAAGATAAGTTGATTTCAATGATGGTAGGGCGTGAATTAACAAATTATTATACAAGGGATTATACGGATACCCATGAAGTAGTTTTAAAATGTGAAAATATTTCTGATGGAAAAATGGTCAAAGGCGCCAGCTTTGAACTCGGAAAAGGTGAGATTATTGGGTTTTCAGGCCTGGTAGGCGCCGGTAGAAGTGAAGTTATGAAATGCATTTTCGGTTTGTCAAAGGATGCATCCGGAGATATTTATCTGGAAGGTAAAAAGGTTGTTATTAAATCGCCGTCTGATGCAATGAAGTATGGAATTGCACTTGTACCGGAGGATAGGAAGCTGGAAGGTATCTATAAAATTCAGAATATCAGATTTAATACCTCCATAGAGGTATTGAACCAGTTTATTAAAGGTATATTTGTAAATGATGACAAGGAAGATAATATAACTCAAAAATATATTGACATGATGTCTACAAAAACACCGTCACAGGAACAGCTCATAGGAAATTTGTCGGGTGGTAATCAGCAGAAGGTAATGATCGGAAGATGGCTGGCAACCTTCCCGAAAATATTGATACTGGACGAACCTACAAGAGGTATCGATGTTGGTGCCAAATCGGAAATTTATGCCATTATGAATCAACTGGCCAAGGAGGGAATGTCTATCATAATGATATCCTCCGAATTACCTGAGATTATCAACATGAGCGACAGGGTTTATGTAATGTGTGATGGCAAGGTGACAGGATGCTTAAATCATAAAGAAGTTACCCAGGAAAAAATAATGGAGTTGGCAGCAAAGTAAGCGCTGACCTAATAATCTTGAGGAGGTCTAGCTTGAAAAGTGCTTCTGAGCATTCATCGTACATTTCAAGCATAAAAAACCCGTAAACGGCTTTTTATACTATTTAAATCGCTGCACAGCAGCGGAATGGAGGATAAAATGGATCAGGTCGTCAGAAAAAATGGATCCGGGATAAATAGAATCGGCAGAAAATTTCTTCAATTTATAAAGGAAAATATAGGAATAATAATAGCGCTGGTGGTGCTATGTATATTTTTATCTGTTAATCCCATTACAAGTGATTCTTTCTTAACACAAAAAAATGTATTTAACGTTCTCAGGCAAATATCTTCAAATCTGTTTCTGGCCTGCGGAATGACAATGGTTATAATTCTTGGAGGTATTGACCTGTCGGTTGGCTCCATCATAGCTTTGTCAGGTTGTATAGCTGCAGGGTGTGTTGCAAGATACAATTTACCCATAGGAGTTGCAATAGTTGTGGGTATATTGGTCGGGCTGGCGGTTGGATTGTTTAACGGGCTGGTAATTTCAAAAACTACCATTCCTTCCTTCATTGTGACTCTGGCCACCATGAATATAGCCAAAGGTTTGGCCTACGTATACACCGGTGGTTCGCCTGTAAGAGTTGTAACAAAGGAATGGCAGTTTATCGGTGCAGGGTATATCGGTCCAATTCCCACCCCTGTGCTGATTCTGGTTGTGGTGCTGATAATTACCGCGCTGCTTATGAACAAGACAAAAATGGGAAGATACATATATGCAGTTGGTGGAAATGCCCAGGCTGCAGTATTTTCAGGAATTAAGGTTGCAAAAGTAAAATTCTTTGTACATGCTTTTTCGGGAGTAATGGCGGGGCTTGCAGGAGTTGTACTTGCATCACGTATGTATTCCGGACAGCCTACAGCAGGTGATGGAGCTGAAATGGATGCCATAGCTGCTGTTGTGGTTGGTGGAACAAGTATGTCCGGAGGAGCCGGAAAAATTGGCGGAACAATAATCGGCGGCTTGATCATAGGGGTTCTCAATAACGGTTTGAATCTTCTGAACGTCAATTCTTTCTGGCAGTACGTAGTTAAAGGAGCAGTCATACTCCTGGCAGTATTTATAGATTACCTGAAAAACAAGAAAGTAAAAATGTAGAATGTAATATGTTGTTATATATATGCAGAATGCAATCACAGCAGTTAAAAAATGACTGCTGTGATTTACCATTTAAGCAGCAGAAGAATCAGGCCCGGGCCGGTAATTTATAATGTATAAGTTCAGAGGTAAGAGACATATATTGCCTAGTTCTAATATATAGACAAGATATTTTATGTTAAGTATACTAAGAATGACCGGGAATGGCTGTTGAGCGAATATAAGCTGGAACGAGATGAGCGTATGAAGATAAAATGTAACGAGGCAACAGATGTCCCCCACCTCCTCAGGTGCCGGGTACCTTTTAGGGTTTCAGGCGGCGAGCGCATATCTCCCGCCTCGTTGAAACGCACAGTGGCAAGAAAATTTTTCTATAGTCGAAAAATTTTATCTGGACCAATGCGTTATAAAAATATTGCGGGTATGGTTTTACTTATGTTTTTATTGTTTATATTTAATGGATGTTCATTATACGATGATTCACAAGTTGCAAATACCGATGTGTCCTCCGCTGAGCCCCGTATATTTGGTGCCACTTATATGACCATGAATAATCCCTACTTCGAGGTTTTGAATAACAGTATTGAGGAAGTAGTGGAAGCAAACGGTGATGTACTGATTACACGTGACCCGGCTCAGGATCAGGAAAAACAAAACTCACAGATTTTAGATATGATTGAAGAGGGAGTAGGTGCGATTTTTTTAAACCCTGTGGATTGGAAAAAGGTGGAGCCTGCTCTAAAAGCATGTAAGGAGGCTGGAATTCCGGTCTTTAATGTTGATACATATGTTTATGATACGGAATATGTTGTGACAACAATCATATCAGATAATTATGATGCCGGTGTTCAGTGTGCGAAGGATATGATGTCCAAGCTTGACAGCGCCAGAATTGTGGTTCTGGACAGACCCAATATGTATTCAATCACACAGAGAGTCAAGGGTTTTCTGGACACAATAGAAGGAAATGACAAATATACTGTAGTTGCTCAGGAATCAGGCGGTGCGGAACTGCAGGTATCCATGGAGGTAATGAAAGGCATATTGTTAACCGGTAAAACTTTCAATGTTGTTATGGGAGGTAATGACCCTACTGCATTAGGGGCTTTGGCTGCATTACAGCTGAACCATGTAGATGATGGAGTTCTGATATATGGGGTTGATGGCTCCCCCGACGGTAAAATGATGATAAAAGAAGGTTATCTTGAGGGAAGCAGTGCGCAATATCCCATAACCATAGGAACAGTAGCTGCCAGGACTGCTTATGAATATCTGGAAAATAAGCATGTGGAAAAATGCATTACAATACCTGTTAAACTTATTACGAAAAATAATCTTGATAAATTTGAAATTGACGGCTGGCAGTAAAGGACTGGAGTTTTATGCGAAATGTGAGGCAGAGATATTTCAAGCTTTTAATGATATTTATAAACCTTATATCTGTACTATTTGTTACCGTTTTCATCTATTATACAACAAAAAAAATATGCAACTCCTTTATTGCACGAGAGTTTTTAGATAATGTTAATGCTCTGCCCTGGAGGCCTTCTACCATAATAATAGAGGTTTTAGGTTTGTTTGGATTGCTGGTGGTGTCCTTTGCCCTTCGGGAGATATTCCATCCTAATAATAATAAAGTTATTTATGTATCCCTTATAGCAGAGTTTATTATTATCATAATGATAGTATATTTCCTGAACTTCAATTATAACGGAATACTGTTTTTATTCTTTGCAGACATTATCACATATGCCAAAGGCAGCAAGGAAAGGTATCTGGTTGTACTTCTTGCAATAGGCAGTTTTCTTTTGGCTGACTACGAATTAATATCTATTAACTACAAGCTGTATTCCATTAATGATTATATCGGATACTACAATTCCATGACTCAGCAATATTTACTGGGTTTTTACAATGTAATGATTTCTGTAAATATAATAATGTTCATAGTCTATTGTGTTTATGTTATACAGGAGCAGAGAGGAACAATTGACGAGGTCAACATGCTGTACAAAAAACTCAGTGAGGCTAATGAAGATCTGCAAAACGCAAATAACCAGCTGCAGATATATGCTACTGTTACCGAGAAAATGGGTGAAACAAAGGAAAGAAACAGACTTGCCAGAGAGATCCACGATACGCTTGGACATACTTTGACAGGAATATCAGCCGGTATAGATGCATGTATTGCAACAGTAGAAAAGTCTCCCGAAGGTACAAAAAAACAGCTTGAGATTATTTCAAAGGTCACACGTGAAGGTATATCCGATATAAGACGGTCCGTTAACCAGCTGAGACCTGACGCACTGGAGCATCTCAGCCTGGAATATGCAATTACTAAAATGATAATGGATATTAACTCGGTAACAAACACAAAGGTCTTTTTTCAGTCTGAGGTTAAAGTACTTAAATTTGATCATGATGAGGAAAACGCTATTTACAGAGTTATTCAGGAAAGCCTGACCAATGCAATAAGGCATGGAAAAGCCACAAAGATATGGATAAAAATGCGTAAGGAGTTTTCCGAAATTCTATTAACAATACAGGATAACGGTACGGGATGCGAAACCTTTAAACAGGGCTTCGGAACCAGACATATCATGGAAAGAATTGAAATGCTGAATGGTACTGTAAAGTTTGAGAATTCGGACGGATTTGTTGTAAGTGCTAAAATACCTATCAGATGGGGGGAAGAATATGATTAAAGTATTGATAGCGGATGACCAGGAATTAATCAGACGCAGCCTGCAAATTGTGCTGGAAAACAGAGAAAATATCAAGGTGACTGATGTTGCAGAAAATGGGCAGGAGGTTATTCAATGTATACGGAAAAACCTTCCGGACGTAATACTTATGGACATAAGGATGCCGAAAATGGATGGTGTACAATGCACCAAGGTAATCAAGGAACGTTACCCCAACGTAAAAATAATCATTTTAACTACCTTTGATGATGACGAATATGTGTATAATGCTCTCAAATACGGTGCCAGCGGGTATTTGCTGAAAGGTGTATCCATGGATGAACTGGTCAACGCCATAACTACTGTTCACAGCGGCAAAGCCATGATCAATCCCGATATTGCAACAAAGGTTTTCAAGCTGTTCTCCCATATGGCCAAAGCTGACTATTCCATTCAGGTTGGCAGGCAGGGTATAGAGGAGCTCACCAGAACCGAGTGGAAAATCATTGCTCAGGTTGAATATGGCGCTTCCAATAAGGAAATAGCCGAAATCCTCAGCCTGTCGGAGGGTACTGTCAGGAATTATCTGAGTGCCATCCTGAACAAGCTGGAGTTGAGGGACAGAACCCAACTGGCTATTTGGGCGCTTCAGACGGGAGTAAGTAAAATGGGGCTGGAGCACGAGCATGCGTAAAAGAATATTAGTCATAATCATTATACTTGCAGCACTGATTAGCTCATGCTCCATATATTATATTAATAAAAGACAAAAGACTGTTACTCTGGAATTCGGAATGTTTGCAGGGAGCAACTGGGGTGTTGAGAACGCAAACAGTTACGTAATAATTGACAAGGCAATCAAACAGTTTGAAAACAGGCACAAAAACGTAAAAATACATTATTACAGCGGTATTGTGAAGGATGACTATTCTGAATGGTTTTCCAGACAGGTCTTACTGGGGAAAACGCCGGATGTGTTCATGATCCTGACAAATGATTTTGAAAAGTTTTCAGCCCTGAATATTATGAAGAAGCTGGATACTTTGATACAGAAGGATGATAAGTTCAATTCCGGTGACTTTTATTCCACAACCCTCAATACGGGGGTCTTCAAGGATAATCAGTATGCATTACCCTACGAAACAGTTCCTACCCTGATGTTTGTCAATAAGACTCTGCTTGAAAAGGAAGGGATTCAGCTTCCCGATAACAACTGGACCTGGGATGATTTGTACAATATATGTAAAAAGATTACAAAGGATACAAATGGAGATAAAATCCTTGACCAGTTCGGAACCTACAATTACGATTGGCTTGAAGCGGTATATACAAACGGAGCCAATCTGTTTGACAGGGATGGAAAACATGCTAATTTCACTGACCAAAAGGTAATAGATGCAATAAAATTTGCCAAGCAGATAAATGATATCAATCAGGGACAGAAAGTTATTCAGGACGACTTTGACAGCGGTAATGTGGCTTTTATGCCCCTGCTGTTTTCAGATTACAGAACCTATAAGACCTATCCTTACAAACTAAAGAAATATGCCAATTTCCAATGGGATTGCATTACACTTCCGGCAGGTGAGAATGGGGGGAATATCTCTGAAGTCAATACACTTCTTATGGGAATAAGCGATAAAACCGAGCATGAAGAGCTGTCCTGGGAGTTTTTAAAACAGCTGACCTATGACGAAGATATTCAAATGGATATTTTCCGTTACTCACAGGGTTCTTCGGTACTAAAGAACGTTGTAAGATCAAAACAGGCCGAGGCTATTCTCAGAGAGGATATTGATGACAGCGATAAAATTATTGACAACGGTCTTTTGAGCCAGGTAATTGAAAATGGTATTATCACACCGAAATTTCATAAGTATGAGGAATCAATATCTCTTGCACAAAGTGAAGTAGAAAAGATAATAAATCAAAATAAAAATATCGACAGTACTTTAAAAATATTTCAAAGAAAAATCAACCAGTATTTAAAACGTTAATTACACATAAACTATATGTAAAAACATGATTTCAGGATAAAATCTGTTATCATGTTTTTTTATGTGAAAAATAATGACAATCATAACAATAAAAGGTGATAAATTACATAAAAACTACAAGATTGTTACAAATGATAAATAAAGTTATCATTTGCTTGTTAATTTTTTTTAATTGTCATAGAATATATATTAAAACTTGACCGTGTATTGGAAGTATATGGCATTGCTGGATTGGAGGGATTGTATGAAAAAAATAGTATCAATAATAATGACGGCTGTTATTACAATCTCCTGTCTGAGGATCCCCCTAAATACCATAAATGCCGCTGGAGGTTCAGTGTCAGTGGATAATGCAACAGTCCTCCCCGAAAAAGTAAAGGTTAATAATATCAGTGATTTTAAGAAAAAACTGGCTACTGCAGTCAGCCTGAAAAAAAGCTCAATTGTTATAGAAGTAAGCAAATATAATAGTAAAGAGTATGCAGAAGAGAACATTGATAAATTTTTTGATGATGTAAATTTTGAAATATGTTTTTCAAAAGGATATTTGGCTGAATATTCTGTAACTTGGACTACTTCGGGAAATAGTGCAAAATATAATTATAGATTTACATATACGGATATCAGCAAAAGTATTAGAACTGAAAGCTTGAAAAAGGTTAGAAATGTTGCTGAGCTTAATCAGGTTGTTAAGACAGCTGTGCAGCAAAAATCTTCTGTTATCAGTGTGGCATTGACCAATTGCCAAAACGTGGATTACAACCTTGAAATGGCAATAAAACAGGCAAATGATGCAGAGATCCTTTCAAAAGGGTACTATGCTTCGTACAAGGGTTATGACGGCCTGAACTTAACTGATAATAAGGTTGTTAATATATATCTGGAATATTTTGATTCTCAATATAACAAACCGAGTACCACAAAGATAACCTCCTATGAACAATTTTATACTTCGATTTCAAAACTGGTTAAAAATAAGGAGTGGAAATTTGTCTTTGCCATAGATAACTACAACAGTGAAATATACAATCTTGGAGAAATACTATTAAGACTGAATAAAGAAATATTATCACATAACGGCTATTGTGCCAGAATATCATACAGGACCGTAAAAGGTGAAGCTCCGGCTGTAATGGAAGCATATCTGGAGTATGAAGATGTTAAACCGGGAGTGTACATTCCGGATAAGGATAAAGCTCTTCCCATATTCAAAAATGAAATGGAATGGTATCAGGCAATTAAAAAAGCAATTACAAATTTTGATAAGGACATTAACTTTAACATAACCTACTCTTCGGACTCAGGTGATATTATAAGCAAGGTATTGGACCAGAATCCGGATATCAATTATGTTAAGAGCTATTCGACTTCCAGTAATGGGAATATCAATTTTAAGTATAAATTTGCTGATGACCAACTTCCCGGTATAAAAAAGAAGGTTGATGAAAAAGCCTCAGAAATAGTTTCAAGGATAATCAAGCCTGACATGAATGAAACTCAGAAGGCCGGAGCCATACATGATTACATTATAAAAAACACCATATATGATTACGGGAATTTCAGGAAGGATACTGTTCCGGAGGCGGGTTATACGGCATATGGAATTTTGATTAACGGAACGGGTGTTTGTCAGGGCTATGCAGGAGCCTTCAAATTAATAGCAGGTATGGCTGGAATAAAATGTATCGGTATATCCGGAGAAGCCGGAGGACCCCACGCATGGATTATGGCAAGGCTGGATGGAAAAACCGGATATATTGATGTTACCTGGGATGATCCTGTACCTGATAAAGGGAGTATATATTATAAATACTTCAATATAAGTGAAACTCAGTTAAGTAAAGATCATAAATGGAACAAGGATGATTTTTGTGAAAAATATCTCGAATTCTAACATGGTATTTGCATATATTTAACAAAAAAATAATGAATAAATTTATTAATATTGTTAAATATATCCAACATTTTTTAAAAAACTTATTATATAATATTGTTTAATATAGCAGCCATTTTCTTGATGGAAACGGGAGTGATCAGAATTGCTTGTAATTGGTTTATTGGAGCTTTATTCAGCCTTTTTATCATCATTTACCATTTGCTACATAATATATAAACTGAATACCGACTTGAAAAGAGTTCCTATGATAAACTATATCCTCTGTGGTTTGGTTATTACGGTGATAGAAACTCTGGTAAATTTGTCGCTGCCTGATTTGAACGTGTTTTTAAGAGTAATGATTTTCAGTTTATCTGCACTGTTTGTCATTTTGATTTTCAACAGATATTCCATATATCATACTACAATCTCTGTATTTTTCAGTATGCTTATCGTAGGGTTGGGGGATCTGCTGGTAACTCTTGTTTATGTATATCCATTAAGGCTGACCAGGGATGAGTATAGATCCAATTATATTCATATGACCCTTGGCGGATTATTAATATTCCTTTTTTGTTATTTCATTCTCAGACTGATTTCCGATAACTTTATGAAGGCTCGTAAAAGAGTATATAAGAAGCATAATAGATTTACCATTCTATTATGTGGGAATCTTATAACTGTTTTTGTAATACTTCTGTTTGTTTTTAGTCTGTTTAATTATACCATTGAATTTCAGGGAGCTATTAAAAGAAGTAATACGGTTTTTATGAGTGCTGTTTTTGTATTAATAGTGTTAATAGCGTCTATAGTCGGTACGGTTTATCTTATAAACTATTTCCTGCTGAACAGGATAAAATACGACAGGCTCAAGATGAACAATATTAAGGATGTGATGACAGGAACGCTAAACAGAGGCTCCGGGATCAAATTTATAGAGGATCAGCTTGATATTTGCAAAAGGATGAAAAAAAGCCTGACTATATGCTATATAGACGTAAATGATCTCAAGGTTATAAATGATATGCTGGGGCACAAGGAAGGAGATTATCTGATAAAAACCATAGTGAGAACAATAAAGGAAAATATCAGAGAGACAGATGTCATCAGCAGACTGGGCGGAGATGAATTTGTTATTGTATTTCCGGGCTGTACTATGGATTATACCGAAAAGGTCATGGACAGGATTTCAGGTAAATTGAGGCAATTGAAGCCTTTTTCAAATAAGGATTACACTATAAGTATAAGCTACGGTTTTTCACAGTATGACGGAGAAGTGGAGATCACTGTTGATGGATTGCTGGACAAGGCTGATCACCAGATGTATCAGAATAAAAGAGCACTTAAGGCCATGGCCTGATAATCAATTACTAAATTTCATTTGAAATTCACCGGCCCTTCACAATTATTTTTTTGAGATGTTGTATAATAATATCATTCAGGAAAAATAATTGTGAAGGGCCTTTTAGTGTTCTGCCGGATTTATTTTTAAGACCAGTGAGGAGAATCCCTGGTGAAAAGTGAAAGAATTAGAACTGGTATAAGGATGGTGACCATATGCTTAAAATTCTGATAGTTGATGACGAAGCAAGAATACGTGAAATAATAAAAAAATATGCGGTTTTCGAAGGCCACGAGGTAACTGAAGCAGCTGATGGTATGGAGGCAATCCAAATATGCAGGGAAAGGGATTTTGATATCATCATTATGGATATAATGATGCCTGAATTGGACGGTTTTTCTGCCTGCAAGGAAATCAGAAAAACAAAGAAAACTCCCGTACTTATGCTGTCTGCCAGAGGAGAGGAATATGATAAAATCCATGGTTTTGAGCTGGGAATAGATGATTATGTGGTCAAGCCCTTTTCCCCGAAAGAACTGATGATGAGAATCAATGCAATTGTAAAGCGCAGCAGTGGAACCGGCTTGGAAGAGAACAAAAAGGAAATAGTAAGCTTTGAGGGCTTGACGGTAGATTTTACCGGGAGGCTTGTATATGTGGATGAAGAAAAAATAGATATGTCTCCCAAGGAATATGACTTATTATTTTATATGGTTAAAAACAGGGGAATTGCACTGACCAGAGAGAAGCTGATAACTGATGTATGGGGTTATGACTTTTTTGGAGACGATAGAACTCTGGATACCCATATCAAGCTCTTAAGAAAGAGTCTGAGTGAGTATAGCAAATATATAGTAACCCTCAGAGGGGTGGGATATCGTTTTGAAGCTTGAGAAAAAGAGCATAAAGTATAAACTGTTTTTTTACCTGGTAGTATTTGCCGCAGTCATGCTGATAATGCTATGGTTTTTCCAGATTGTTTTTCTGGATGACTTTTACAGGTATATAAAGATCAATAATATAAAGTCTTCCGCTGAAACTATTGAAAAGAATATTGATAATGATAACATCAATGTTTTATTAAATACTATTGCTGAGCGGAATCAAACCTATATAAGAATACTGAATGAGGACGGCAGTAATATTTTTTCTTCGGATGCAGCTCCTGACAGCCTGATACACAGAATGCCCAGCAGTGAATTATACCAAATATACAGGTCGGCTGAGCAGAACGGCGGGACTATGCTTGATTTCCGCTCAAGGGAGGAACCGAAGGATAGATTATTTAAGGATAAGCATTTTGAGGGAAATGTACCTTACGGTATGGGCAAGATAGATCAAAGCATGATCTACGCGAAAATAGTCGAGAAGCAGGATGGTTCAAAGCTAATCATAATACTGAACTCAACCATCACACCTGTTAATGCCACAGTGGATACCTTAAGGGTACAGCTGGCATATGTGACTGTAATAACTATCTTGATGGCACTTGGATTGGCTCTGTTTATCTCAAAAAGAATTTCAAAACCTATCATAAAGATTAACAAATCGGCAAAAGAACTTGCGAAGGGTAATTATGAAACTTCATTTGAAGGCAGAGGTTATCTTGAAATTTCAGAGCTTAACGATACACTTAACTATGCCGCAAGAGAACTTTCAAAGGTTGAAGGGCTCAGGCGTGAGCTCATTGCCAACATCTCACATGACCTGAGAACTCCGCTTACCATGATAACAGGCTATAGTGAGGTCATGCGAGACCTGCCCGGAGAGAACACGCCGGAAAATGTTCAGATAATTATAGATGAGGCTAAGAGATTAACCACACTTGTGAATGACATACTGGATATTTCAAAGCTTCAGTCAGGTACCCAGCAGCTGACCACGGAGAGTTTCAATCTTACCCAGAGCATTGAAGAAATCCTGCTGAGGTATGCCAAACTCACAGAACAGGGTGGGTATAAGCTTAAATTCATCAATAGTGAAGATGCCTGGGTGAACGCAGATCATATAAAGCTCTCTCAGGTGGTTTACAATCTGATAAATAACGCCATCACATATACCGGGCCGGATAAGTCTGTGACAATAACCCAGAGTATCAGTCAGGACAGTGTTAAAATTGAGATTGCAGATACCGGTGAAGGAATAGCTGAAGAATCACTGCCGCTGATTTGGGACAGATACTACAAGGTCGATAAAGCTCACAAAAGAGCTGCAATCGGTACAGGTTTGGGACTGTCCATAGTGAAGACAATTCTTGACCTGCATGAAGCTAAATACGGGGTCAGTAGTACTGTTGGCCAGGGAAGTACATTCTGGTTTCAATTGAAGCTGGATAAGACAAAATAACCTCCATATGCTCCTTGCAGGCTGTCAGGTATTAGTGTAAAATATTCCTGTCGTTAAAACTTCGAATTATTCATTGGAGGCATGCTAGTGAGTGAAAAAATTTATATTACAGGTCATAAGAATCCTGATACAGATTCCATCTGTGCTGCGATAGCTTATGCCGAACTGAAAAAAAGACATGCAATTGATGCTTTACCAATCAGGATCGGAGATATCAACAGAGAAACGGAATTTGTACTGAAATATTTTGGTGTGGATGTTCCTGATTATAAGGAAACTGTCAGAACTCAGGTATCGGACCTGAATATGGACATAATTAATCCGGTATCGGAGGATATCTCAATAAAAGCAGCCTGGAGTATTATGCAGAAAAACAATATCAAGGTATTGCCGGTGGCAGATATTAACAGCAAGCTTTTGGGTATTATAACCCTATCCGATATTACAAGCAGCTATCTTGATGCCCTCGAAAACAACATCCTTTCAGCAAGCAACACTCCTTTGAGAAATATAACAGATACACTTAATGCCAGGCTTCTCTGCGGAAGTGAAGATGAATTCAAAGCCGCGGGCAAGGTTGTGATTGCTGCCATGATACCCGAAGACATGGAACCTTTTGTGGAAAAGGGTGATATAGTAATTACCGGCAACAGAAAGGACAGTCAGTTAAAGGCAATCTCCATAGGTGTATGCTGCATGATTATTACCTGCGGCGGGCAGATGGACCAGGAAGTTTTAAACTATGCTCAGGAAAAGGGTTGTATTGTTCTGGAAACCAATTATGATACTTTTACCACGGCAAGACTTATCAATCAAAGTATTCCGGTAAGTTATATAATGACAAGAAACCAGCTCGTCTATTTCAATATTCATGATTTCATAGACAATATCAGGGATAAAATGCTTAAGACCAGGTACAGAAGCTATCCTGTAGTGGATGACGAAGGCCGTATAAAGGGCTTTATCTCACGCTATCATCTTATATCACAGAGAAGAAAAAAGATAATACTTGTGGATCACAATGAAAGAGCCCAAACCATAGATGGAATAGAGCAGGCCGACATTCTGGAGATCATTGACCACCATAGGATCGGAGATATTCAGACCAGTTATCCCATATATTTTAAAAATGATGCCGTTGGAAGTACCTCCACTTTGATAGCGAATATGTATTTTGAAAATGGCCTGAATCCCTCCAAAAAGATTGCCGGAATATTGTGTGCAGCAATAATTTCAGATACCATGAAATTCAAATCTCCCACCAGTACTTATGCAGATGAACTGGCTGCCCATAAGCTTGCCAAAATTGCCGACATAAATATTGAAGAATTTTCGACAGCCCTGTATAAAGCCAGTGCATCACTTGAGGGAATGAGTCCCCAGACTATTTTGGACTATGATTTCAAAGATTTTATGCTAAACAAATACAAGATGGGAATAGGACAGATCAATTCAAGTGATTCTGAAGCGTTCGGAAAAGTCAAGGAAAGTCTGCTGAAGCATATGAAAACAGTACAGGAAAACAAAGGCTACAGTTTGATTTTACTAATGGTTACAGATATTATCAACGAAGGCTCTGAGATATTATATGTTGGTGACGAGGCGGGACTTGTAGAAAAAGCCTTCAATATAAAAAATGGGGGTAGCAGTGGATACCTGAGCGGAGTGGTTTCAAGAAAGAAACAGATAATTCCCATGCTCTCAAGAGCAATACAAAGAGAAATGATATAAATTATTAAGAAATATTGTTAAGACATAAATTATCTAATAGTTAATAAAAACAAAATAAGTGTATTTCTATTTAAAAATAAGGCCATCTCAAAACCGGGACGGTCTTATTTTTTTCAGATAACAACTGCTAAGCAGACGGATTTGATGAAAGAAAGCAACCGAGCAAATCCGTCGCTCAAAAACGTGTTGTACCTTGTAAATAGAGGGTAAAGAGGCATAATAGTCTCAGTCCGCGATATTTCACATTTGACAATATATCACATATTTACGTATAATTACTCCTCATAGGTGTATTTTATTTTGTGCTGGAGCAGCGGTATTACATAATACCTGTTATTATGTAAATTATGGCTGAATAAGACGGGGTTAATAATGAAGAAAAAATGGTACAAGCTAAACGCTAAAGCAGATAAAGAAATCATATCTATGGCATGGCCTTCCATAACAGAGCAGATACTTGAGATGATGGTAGGGATGGTTTCAACCATATTTATGGGCAGGATCGGTACATACGCAGTTGCAGCCGTCGGCATGGTTAATATGCTTATGGGGTTCATGCAGACGGTTTTCTCGGGTTTATCAATAGGTACAACGGTTGTTATTGCGAGAGTTTCGGGTGAAGGCAACAGGGAAGATGCAAAAAGAGCATTGATACAATCCGGATACATGGCAATTCTTGTAGGATTGATAATTGTAGTCCCTGGCAGGCTGTTTTCACTTAATATACTGGGCTTGTTTTTTGGGGGAGCTGAACCGGAAGTTTTTAATGCCGGAATAAGTTATTTCAATATTGTGCTTTTTAATTTGCCTTTTCTTGTGCTTGATATCATAATATCAGGAGCAATGAGAGGTGCCGGGGATACAAAAACTCCAATGGTCATTACAGGCGGAGTCAACATTCTGAACTTAATATTGAATACGGTACTGATATTTGGTGTTCCGGCACTTCATATACCTGCTTACGGTATTGTAGGCTCTGCAATAGCAGTAACTATATCAAGGATCGTAGGTGTTACGGTGAGAATACTTGTTTTATATAACCGTAAAAAGCTCAAACTTAGCCTGAGCTTGAAGGAGGATTACACCATCAGACCGGATATGATGAAGAGAATCGTCAGTATAGGCATTCCGGGTTTTATAGAGCAAGCCGTCATGCAGGGAGGCTTTCTTGTGCTTCAAATTATAATTGTCTCCCTTGGAACGGTCGCTATGGCTGCATATCAGATAGGAATAAATGTAAATGCACTTGCTTTCTTCCCTTTATTCGGGTTTGCCATTGCAAACACTACCCTTGTGGGACAAAGCCTTGGGGCAAAGGATTATGAAAAAGCGGAGACCTATGCTTATGACAGCTTGAAGATAACTATGGCGGTGGGCTTTGTTCTGGGTATAATAATGGTCATATTCTCAAAACATTTGGCAGGTATGTACTCTGATGATCAGCTTGTAATAATGGAGTCGGTGGCTATAGTCTGCACATTCGGATTAATGGAGCCAATGCTTGCGATTCTGAATTTATGCTCTGCAACCTTAAAAGCGGCAGGTGACATCAAATATGTTATGGTCACTTCATTTGTGGGGCTTTGGACTTTCAGGGTCGGGTTATCCTTTATACTTATCAAATTGTTTGGTATGGGCTTGATTGCAATCATGATAGGCATATTCTTTGACTTCTGTTCAAGATCCATCATGTATCTGCTCAGGATGAACAAGGGCAGATGGAAGCATCTAAAGGTATAAGCCTCATATCACAAGATAGATTTATTGTAATGTAGAACGATGGAGCTCATCCTTCATGTGCCCAAAAATGATTCCTGAGGTGAATTATCTCAACAGTTACCAGCACGAGAAATAGATATTTATTTCTCGTGCTCTTTTATGTCCAAATCTTTTTCTAAGTCTAATTTGCAGGAAACAGTTTGCTCTCTCCTCTTTTTTGTTAATTTAATGTTATGAAAAGGTTAAGAATTAACATAGAATTCATTATTTGTTCAGCTAACCATCACTTTGGTATATTATTATCTTTCTTATAACGAGTCAATAGATATAGAAACGCGCATAAGGTAAGAAAATTTTTCTACAGCCGAAAAATTATCTGGTAAACCTATGCGTTATAAGGAGCTACCTCCGCAGAAAAAGTATAATCCTAATATAACAGAGGTGAGACAGTATGCATCAGCCAAAGCTGAGACATGAATTAAAGCATAGCATCAATTATGCTGACTATATTACCCTTCGTCAAAGGTTAAAATTAATTGCACAGCAGGATCCAAACGTAGATGAAAACGGAAAATACAAAATCAGAAGTCTGTATTTTGATAATTTCGATAATAAAGCTCTTATGGAAAAAATAAACGGGATAAATAACAGGGAAAAATTCAGGATCAGATATTATAATGACGATTACAGTTTTATCAGACTTGAGAAAAAAGGCAAAATTAACGGTTTATGCTTTAAAAGGTCTGCAAAACTGACAGTAGATCAATGCAATAAGTTAATAGCAGGTGACCTGGAATGGATGAAGCGATCCACAGAACCGCTGATTATTGAGCTTAATTCCAAGATGAATTATCAGCAGCTAAAGCCCAGGACTCTTGTTGACTATGTCAGAGAACCCTATATTTACGTACCTGGCAATGTAAGAATAACAATTGATACCGGAATAAAGACAGGTCTTGCTTCAAGGGAGCTTTTTAATAAGGAACTGCCAACTCTTAAAACCTCAAGGGATCTGATAATTCTTGAAGTTAAATATGATGAATTCCTGCCAAATATTATAAGAGATATTATCCAAATTGATAACAGAAGAGGTACTGCATTTTCAAAATACGCAGAATGCAGGATTTTCGGTTAAGCGATGAGTTATATTTAATTTTAGTTTATTTTTTAAACTGCCTCCATCTCAAACTTAATAATTCGGGTATAGCATTGATATTAAATTTGGAGACGGTAGATGAATTTTTCTACATTGCTTGCAGGTCAAAGAAATGTAGAAAAATTGCATCGTGTCGAACAAATTTAATATCAATGCTGTAAAACAGAATTTTTAATATATTATTTGGAGCGTATATAAAAACCAATATAAATTAAAACACAGGAGGAGTAGTATGAATTTTAATGATATTTTTAAGTCGAGCTTTATTGAAAAGGTAAGCTCATTTTCGCCGCTGGACATGGTTATTGCACTTGGTCTTTCGTTTGTACTGGGGCTTTTCATTTTTTATGTGTATAAGAAAACCTTTAACGGGGTAATGTATTCTGCAAGCTTTGGAGTTTCTTTAATGGCTATGACACTTATCACCACTCTGATTATTCTGGCGGTAACCTCCAACGTGGTTCTTTCACTGGGTATGGTTGGTGCCTTGTCCATAGTTCGTTTCAGGTCTGCTATCAAGGAACCCATGGACATTGCCTTTCTATTCTGGGCTATTTCGGCAGGAATTGTAACCGGCGCCGGATTACTTCCTCTGGCGATTTTTGGTTCAGTTTTTATCGGGATAATAATGATAATATTTGTAAATAAAAAAAGTTCGGACAATCCGTATATACTAGTGGTAAACTGCTCTGACGACAAAGCTGAAGAGCTTGTTACAAAGACTGTAAAGGATAATGTAAACAAATTTATGATCAAGTCAAAAGCTGTCTCTTCCAGAGGGATTGAACTGACTGTAGAAGTAAGGCTTAAAGATATGACAACACAATTTATAAATAATATATCCAGGCTTGAGGGAGTTTCAAATGCAGTGCTTGTAAGTTACAACGGCGATTATATGTCGTAAGATGGAGGTTCGGTTAATATGATTACCAGTAAGTATATAAATATTTTTATAATAGGCATCCTGGTTTTTGCACTTATTTTTACGGGTTTACTGGTCTTCTTACCGAGCGCAGAGGGTATTGCGGTCACGTCCCGGCAGCCTCAGTATGTTTCCGGTCTATTTGATAAAAATAAGATCTCTACTATTGATATAAAAGTGGACGAAGCTGAATGGCAGAAAATGCTTGATAGTGCACAGGAACAATATATTTCCTGCGATGTCGTAATAAATGGAACAACCGTTGAATCAGTAGGCATAAGGCCAAAAGGAAATTCCAGTTTGTCTACAGTAGCCAGATCCGATTCTGACAGATTCAGTTTCAAATTTGAATTTGATCACTTCATAAAGGGTCAAAACTATTTAGGTCTGGATAAAATGGTAATAAACAACGTACAGTCCGATGCCAGCTATATGAAGGATTATCTTTCCTATGACCTCATGACCTTTATGGGAGTGAAAACACCGTTGTTTGCTTATACAAATGTAACTGTTAACGGTAAGAGCTGGGGCTTTTATATAGCTGTTGAAGCACTTGAGGAATCCTTTGCACAGCGTAATTACGGCACTGACTATGGTATGCTCTATAAGCCCGAGAGTATGGAAATGGGCGGCAACGAAATGAAGGATTTTACTGCTCCCGATAAAATTGAGCGCAACACTGAAAATAAAACGGCAGGTAACGCTGAAAAAAATAAGAAAGAAAATGCCGATAATAATACAGTTATTAATCCTCAACAGAATAGTGCTCAACAGAATAGTACTCAGCAAAATAGTACTCAACAGAATAACCCTCAGAATGACAGGAATAACGGGTTTGGCGGCAGAGGCATGAATGGGTTTGGAGCAGGAGGACCGGGCGGTGCCTCGGGCGGAGGGACAGACTTGAAGTATACCGATGATAAGACCGGCAGCTACTCCAACATATTTGATAATGAAGTATTTAAGGGTACTGACTCAGACTACTCGAAAGTTATTGAAGCCTTAAAAAATCTTAATTCAGGTACTGAACTGGAAAAATACATTGATGTGGATGCCACGTTAAGATACCTGGCTGCTAATACTGTTTTGGTTAATTTGGACAGTTATTTCAGCAGCATGAAGCACAACTATTATCTATACGAAGAAGACGGCAGGCTGACAATGCTTCCCTGGGACTATAACCTGGCATTCGGAGGCTTCCAGTCGGGATCGGCCGATGCTGCAGTGAATTTTCCAATAGATACCCCTGTTTCAGGAATTGATATGTCGGAGCGCCCAATGCTTGCTAAGCTTCTTGAAGTAGACGAATATAAGGATAAATATCATGAATACCTGAAACAGATTGTAGATGAGTATTTTAACAATGGAAGATATCAAACAACGATTGATAATATAAACACACTTATTTCGGACTATGTAAAGGAGGATCCGTCAGCATTCTACACATTCCAGCAGTACACGGATGCCGTTTCGGCCATAAAGGAATTTGGAAGACTTCGTGCACTTAGTATTGACGGTCAGCTAAAGGGCACTATTCCCTCCACAACCGTTGGTCAGACTAAAGACTCTGATAAATTAATTGATGCATCTTCCGTTAATCTTTCAACAATGGGTTCACAAGGAGGCGGTGCCGGTGGAGGCTGGGGAGGCAACCGCCAAAACAGGAATAACAATAACGAAGCCGTCAACAACGCTCAGCAGAATACAGGTACCAACAATAATTCCCAACAGAATGCACAGCAAAGTACACAGCAGAATCCTCCGCAGCCGGATAATTCTCAAGAACAATCAGGTAATCAGCAGCCGGATGGCCAACAGAACGGAATGATGCAGCCACCTGAGGGCTTCCAGCCTCCTGATGGGGACTGGATGCCTGACGGCACACAACCCCCTGACGGTTCGCAGCCGCCTGATGGTACACAAGCACCTGATGGTGTACAGCCGCCCGATGGTATGCAGCAGGGAGGAGATCAGACCCGAGGAAACAATCAGGGAATGGGTAATGGAGGGCAGGGCGGCTTCGGTATGGATGGACCTGCTGCCCGGCAGTCTTCGGCTGGAAGTTTATCCGGCAGTAGTTACAACATTCCTGTTCTGGCCGGCAGCACTGCATTTTTATTAGCAGGACTGATCTTTGTTTTAAAATTCAAGAGGGTTAAATATTTTTAAATGATTAAAACAATAAGGGGACTCAGATTTGAAGCTGAGTTCTTTTTATTTTTACGATAAAACAAGTCAAGTCTGAACGGTACGGCTTTGATTTTCTCATACTTATTATAAAAGACTTTATGTTAAAATTAATATAATTAATCGCATGATTACAAAAATTAATAAATAAATTAAAAATATTTAAATAAAAGTGTTGACATTTTTTTAGAATAGGAATAATATATATTCATAAGATTAATAATATTAAACAACAGATTAAAAAAATTAATCTTTTTACAAATGATTTTAAGATCAAACAATATAAGAATAATTTCTAAAATTTTAAGAGGTGATTTTATGGCAAGAGAAGCAATGGGTAAGTGTCCGGTATGCGGAAGCGAAACAGAGGTAACAAGAATAACTTGTAACAGTTGCGATACAGTTATAGAAGGACACTTTTCTCTGTGTAAGTTTTGCAAATTAACTAATGATCAAAGGACATTTTTGGATGTATTCATAAAATGCAGAGGTAACATCAAGGAAGTTGAAAAAGAACTTGGCGTTTCATATCCAACAGTAAAAAATAAACTGGAGGATGTAGCATCAGCACTTGGCCACAAGAGTGAGCCTGTTCCCGAGGTTCCGGGCAAAAGAAAAGAAATACTTGATAAACTGAATGCTGGTGAGATCAGCGTTGAAGAAGCTTTAAGCCAAATGAAGGAATAATAAATGCAGGTTGATTAGGAGGGATTTTGACAATGTCCAATAGCGAAGAAAGATTACTGATATTAAAAATGGTGGAAGAAAAGAAGATTTCCACTGAAGAAGCTGCAAAGCTTTTAGCAGCACTGGAAGATGACAGCAAGAAGGAAAATAACGAAAACTTTACTTATAAAAAGAATCAGAAATCTAACGGATTTGCTGAAGAAGCTGCAAAAGTAAGAGATAGAGTTAACGATTGGAAAAAGGAATTCAAACAAAATTACAATCAGGCTGATTTTGATAATATGATTGATGACTTTGCCAATAAGGCGGAGAAAATCGGTAAGAATGTAGCTTCTACAACTGCAGGAATAGTTGACAAGGTAATAGACTATGTCGGAAGCTTCGTAGATACAAATTCATTTAACATCTTCGGCAGCCTGCAAACTGTTCAAAGAAATTTTGAAGTGTTTCCTGTTGAAGGTGCAAAACTCGAAATTGTAGGAGTTAACGGCAGCATAACCATAAAGAAGCATCTTGACTCAAAGATTTTGATCATTTCAAGAATCAAAAGCCCATCCCCCACAGGAGAAGGAATAATAACTTTTGAAGATGATCCTTCGAATATATCAATAAAAGTTAACAATGCAGCTATGAACGTAAGTGTATCACATGAAGTTTTTATCCCCGATATCAAGTTCAAGTCCATTGAGATAGAGAATTCAAACGGAAAGATTTATATAGAAGATTCTTTGTCGGAAGAAGTTAAAGCCACTACAAAAAACGCACATATTGAGCTTATGGGTGTAAACAGTGACAAGGTTTCAGTCAATACAAAAAATGGCAGAGTCCAGATGAACTACATTATCGGTGATAAAATTGACATAAATACAAGCAACGCCGTAATTGACATAAAGCATATCAAGGTCAAAGATGTAAGTGCAGTTACAATTAACGGAAGAATTAATATCGAGAATGCTCAGAACATTGATGACAGTACTGATATGACTATGTATCTCAAGACTTCAAACGGTGGCATCAAGGTTAATATGAACGATATGGACAGCAGGGTTTACAAAGTGAAAGCGCATGCCAGCAATGGGTCAATCAATCTGCTTATTCCTGAAATAGTGTATCATAATGTAAACCGTAAAGGTGTTACAGGAAGCTTTGTCGAAGCTGAGAGCAGAAATTATGATTCCGGTGTTAACAAGGTTAATATTACCGGAGAGACAATGAACGGCCAGATTGAGATCGTGAAATAACTGGTAGAACGGATATACTTTTAATAACTCTTTTCCATTAAATATTTAAGCTTATGTGATTAAATTTATATATAGAATCTTAACCCCAAAAAAGGACTATCTTTAACGGCTACTTAAAGATAGTTCTTTTTTGTTTTCATAAAATGCAGCAGGGATATTATGCCTGATACACACCTAAAAAAACGTAATTGCACCACTGGAGGGTTCATGATATAATAATAAATTGCGTAACACTTTTCAGTTTATTTTCTAAACGCAATTTATGTATATTTACCTATGCCAGATTAAAAATATGGTTAGAATTATTAAGATAACCTGTTAAAAATGGGAAGAATTTATTTGATTGTTCCTTTAAGGCATTTAGCATCTTGGAAACCGGTGGAGGATTTTATGTTTGATAAACTGCAGTCAGCAGAAGACAGATACGAAGAAATAAGCCATAAGCTAAGCGATCCTGATATAATTAATAATCAGGATGAATATAGAAAATATATGAAAGAATATTCTGAGCTTGAGGAAATAGTTCAGAAGTTCAGAGAGTACAAAAAGGTAACAGCTGAGATTGAGGAAGCCAGAGAATTGTTGAACGAAACCCTGGACAAGGATTTCAGAGATATGGTTCAGTCCGAGTTTGAGGATGCTCAGGAAAAACTGGAGGGAATCAAGAAGCAGCTTAAGATAATGATAGTTCCAAAGGATCCTAATGACGACAAAAACGTAATTATTGAAATCCGTGGAGGCGCCGGAGGTGAAGAGGCAGCCCTGTTTGCAGGAGTTCTCTTCAGATCCATGACCAGATATGCGGAAAGAAAGCGCTGGAAAACTGAAATACTTGATTCAAACCCTACAGAATTAGGTGGCTTCAAGGAAGTTGTCTTTGCCATAGAAGGAAAGGGTGCGTACAGCCGCCTGAAATTTGAGAGTGGGGTTCACAGAGTACAAAGAGTCCCATCTACAGAGTCCAGCGGACGTATTCACACGTCAACTATTACTGTTGCTGTTCTTCCGGAAGTAGAAGAAGTGGATGTAGATATCAATCCAAATGATCTGAGGATTGATACTTACAGAGCAAGCGGTGCCGGCGGACAGCACATTAACAAGACCGATTCAGCAATCAGAATAACACATTTACCGACCGGCTTAGTTGTAGCCTGCCAGGATGAGCGTTCGCAGCATAAGAATAAAGACAGAGCTATGAAGATCCTGAGATCAAAGCTTTATGAAATAGCTCAGGAACAGCAGAACAATGAGGTGGCTCAGGATAGAAAAAACCAGGTTGGTACAGGTGACAGAAGTGAAAGAATCAGAACCTATAACTATCCTCAGGGAAGAGTAACCGACCATAGAATAAATCTTACGCTTTATAAGCTTGACCAGATTCTCGACGGAGATCTGGATGAAATAATCGATGCACTTATAACCACTGACCAATCCGAAAAATTAGGCGGCGGAAGTGACGATGACGAGTAAGGAACATTTAAATAATAACTTAAACTGTCTCCCTTGAAAATTGGGTTTTATTATTAAATTGTTCCTAAATCAGGACGAATTATTAATAATCTGCGGCAGCCTGGAATAGTATGTCTTAAAGACTAACTATCAAAGGATGGAATTGCCGTGGAACACATATTAAAAATAGCAATAGTAGGCTTGATATCAGGAATTACCGGAACGGGTATTGGTGGATTGATAGCCTTTTTTGTGGGCAAAAATATAAGTAACAGAATATTGAGCTCGATTCTGGAATTTTCAGCAGGACTTATGACTTCGGTGGTATGCTTTGAACTGATACCGGAAGCTGTTAAAATAGCTGGCTTGAATCTTACCATAATCGGCGTATTGGCAGGTATACTTTTGGTGATTGTAATTGATGACTTTGTAAAGCAGTTGGATGCTGTAAAAAACACAAAAGGAAACTCAAATCTTCTAAGAACAGGAATACTGGTTTCAATAGGTCTTGCACTGCACAATCTGCCGGAAGGTTTTGCAGTAGGGTCGGGTTTTGAAGCATCAATGAGCCTGGGAATTACGCTGACACTGATAATAGCAATACACGACATACCTGAAGGTATTGCTATGGCCCTGCCCATGAAGGTTGGAGGCTTTTCGGCAGCCAAAGCTTTTCTGCTGACCATACTCTCAGGCGTTCCCATGGGTATTGGTGCTCTGATTGGCGCTGTCCTTGGACACGTTTCGGAACAGTTTATAGCAGTATGCCTGGGGCTTGCCGGTGGCGCCATGCTGTTCGTTGTCTATGGAGAGCTGATTCCGGAATCAAAGAGGATTTATCTGGGCAGAATGTCCTCTGTTGGCAATATATTAGGTATTTTGTGTGGTATAATAGTAACTATGGTTAATTGACTTAATGGTTAATGACTTATTGATTAAATACATTAAACTGATGTAACAAAGGGATATGCATAAAGAATGTACCAAGGCTGGAGGAAGTATGAATACACGAGTCATAAAATTAGACCCTTTAAATATTGACATACAGAAACTAAGTGTTGCCGCGGAAGCGCTGAAGTTGGGCAAAATTGTTGCTTTTCCCACGGAAACGGTTTATGGCCTGGGAGCCAATGCTTTAAATTCCGCAGCAGTTGAGCAGATATTCAAGGCAAAGGGACGCCCTTCCGACAATCCTCTTATTGTACATATAGCAGATAAGGACAAGGTGAAAGAGCTCACAGAAAGTATACCTGAAAAAGCTGCCGTATTGATGGACAAACTATGGCCCGGCCCGCTAACGCTTGTTATGAAAAAAAGCTCAGTAATACCGCAAATCATAACGGCCGGACTGGAAACTGTAGCAGTCCGCATGCCGGAGCATCCTGTAGCGAGAGAGCTGATACGGCTGGCAGGGATACCTGTAGCTGCGCCCAGCGCAAATGTGTCGGGGAAACCGAGTACCACAACGGCGCAGCACGTACTGGACGATCTGGACGGAAAGATAGAGATGGTGGTTGATGCAGGCAGTTCCCGGGTGGGTCTCGAATCAACAGTTCTGGATGTTACTGTGGAACCTCCTGTGCTGCTAAGGCCCGGTGGAGTTACACCCGGACAGATTGAAAAATATATTGGCCCCATTGACATTGATAAAACAATTTTGGGAAAAATAAATTCAGAAAATATTCCTAAATCTCCCGGGATGAAGTACACTCACTATTCTCCAAAAGCACATGTGGTTATAGTAAAAGGTGAGGATCTGAAAAAACAGACAGAAAAGATACTTGAACTTGCTGATAGCAATAAAAAGGAAGGCAAAAAAGTGGGAGTATGTGCTACTCTTCAGACACAGGAAGCCTACCGGGGCTATGAAACAATTTCCGTGGGTGACAGAAATAAACCGGAAACAATAGCAGCCAGTCTGTTTTCAATACTAAGAGAATTTGATGACCGGGGAGTGGATATTATTCTTGCCGAGTCTGTCGATGATCACGAAGTAGGGCTTGCCATAATGAACAGGATGGTGAAAGCAGCGGGATATGATATTGTATATGCGTAATAAAGAATTATTGGAGCATTACAAACTTGGAGGCACAAATGATACAATCCCAGACAAACAGTAATTTTAAAAGGGAGAACAATAACATTAATAATATTGTATTTGTATGTACCGGAAATACCTGCAGGAGCTGTATGGCTGAATGGATTTTCAGGGCTTTTTCGCAGCAGGAGGCAGCTTTGGCGGAAATGGCAATCTCTTCGAGAGGAATTCAGGCTTTTGATGGGGAGCCTGCATCAGAGAATTCCATAACAGCACTAAAAAAGCTGTGGGATATTGATATGGCCATTCATAAAGCAAGACTTCTGTCCCGTGAGGATATCAGTACTGCCGGTTTGGTTCTTACAATGACCAGGCAGCACAGGGATTTTCTCAAGAGCAGATTCCCTGACAAAAATACTGCTATTTTTACATTAAAGGAATATGCATATCCTAACCTTGCCTCTGATGGCAGAGCTCTGGATATTACCGATCCTTTCGGCATGTCCTACCAAAGCTATGAAACCTGCGCAAGAGAAATATTTGACAGTGTTCAGGAGGTCGTAAAAAAATTGGCGTCCCGGTATTAAAATATATTATTTACAGGGTACTTTTTTTTGACATGAGATAATTTATACTATAAAATAATAACGAGGCGATTATAGATGTCCATAGTGTCCTTTCAGTACGCATTGAGAACACCTTCGCCTCGTTGAAACGCGCATTAAGTAAGAAAATTTTTTTACAACCGAAAAATTTTCTAATGAGCCTATGCGTTATAAGAAATAGCATAAGGAAAACTTCGTTTTTGGAGAATTTTTGATATGTTTTCTTATAGTATCTAATTATAAATAAAATATTAGCACACAGGCTGAAAAACTTTATATGGTCTTTAAGGTAAGTAACTTTACTTTATGCCGGAAATGGAGATTGGTTTTGATTGCAATAGGAAGCGACCACGCTGGCTATCTGCTGAAGGCAGATATAATTAAATTTCTTGAAAGCAAAGGCTTTGAAGTTAAAGATTTTGGTACAAATTGTCCGGACTCGGTTGATTATCCTGATTATGGACAGGCTGTAGCTGAAGCTGTAAGCAATAAGGAATGTGACAGAGGTATAGTAATCTGTGGTACCGGTATAGGAATTTCAATTGCTTGCAATAAGGTCCCGGGAATTAGAGCAGCATTGTGTACAGACAGTTATATGGCTAAAATGAGCAGACAGCATAATGATGCAAATATTTTAGCTATAGGTGAAAGGGTTGTTGGTCCGGGAGTTGCATTTGATATTATTGAAACCTGGCTTGAAACCGAATTTTTAGGTGGAAGGCATGGTAATAGAGTAGGTAAAATTTCAAATATTGAAAAAAAATATTTTACAAAGTGAGGAATTAATAAAATGGAAAGCGTATTTGTTTTTGATCACCCGCTGATACAACACAAAATATCGTTACTTAGGGACAAGAACACAAACACTAAGGAATTCAGAGAACTGGTTTCAGAAATAGCAATGCTTATGGGTTATGAAGTTACAAGAAATATGCCGCTTAAGGAAGTGGAGATTGAAACGCCTATTGGAATTGCAAAGACAAATATTATATCCGGTAAAAAATTAGGAATAGTTCCGATTTTGAGAGCCGGCCTGGGAATGGTTGATGGTATGCTAAGACTGCTGCCAATGGCAAAGGTTGGACATATAGGTCTATATAGAGATCCTGAAACACTGGAGCCTGTTGAATATTACTGCAAGCTTCCTGTGGATGTTGAAGAAAGAGAAATTGTTGTTCTTGATCCAATGTTGGCAACAGGCGGATCAGCATCAGCTGCTATCCAGTTCATTAAAAACAGAGGTGTCCAAAATATAAAATTGATGTGCCTCATAGCTGCAAAAGCAGGTATCGAGAGAATACGCAAGGATCATCCTGATGTTGAAATATACTGTGCAGCTGTTGATGAGGTTTTAAATGATCATGCATACATTGTCCCCGGGCTGGGAGATGCAGGAGATAGATTGTTTGGTACTAAATAAAACATTTTGTACCTTCCTCAATATTTGAACATAGCGGATTTTCTTGGCATATAGAAATTTACAACTTTTTAAATTTAGTGTGAGTACTATTAAAATTGAGTTTGAAAATTCAATCGGACACATTTCTATATGCAGGGTTTGAAAAGGGGAATCCCCCTTTCCGGTGTAGAGGGGGTGCTCAGGAGCGTTAGCTCCGTCGAAGGGGGAAGTAGTTCCCCCTAGCGAACAAGAAAATTTGCTCGCTAAATACAAATAAGCGCTAAAAAACTGAGTGTAGCGGATTTTCTTGTAGGGGGTATTTATGAGACCGTCTTGGGATGAGTATTTTATGCAGATAGTTGATTTGATAAAAACCAGATCAACATGCATGAGAAGACAAGTTGGAGCAATTATTGTCAAAGACAAAAGAATACTTGCTACCGGCTACAATGGTGCACCTGTGGGTTGTAAGCACTGTTCGGAAGTTGGCTGCCTTAGAGAAAAGCTGAATATTCCATCAGGCCAGAGACATGAGCTATGCAGGGCCATACATGCAGAACAAAACGCTATAGTTCAGGCTGCCTACAGTGGAACCAGCGTAAATGGAGCTACATTATATGTAACTACCCAACCCTGTGTTTTATGCGCAAAGTTGGCTATCAATGCAGGAATAACCCGAATTGTATTCAATGGGGAGTATCCTGATGAATTGTCGATGATATTGCTGGAGGAAGCCGGGATAGAGGTTGTAAAGGTTTAAGGTATGATAAAAAAATAAAACTCTGTTTTAAGGCGTGATATTTTTCGTCAAGACAAGGCGGAGGAAAGAGCAATAATTGCTTATTGCAACAAAGTACTGCGAAGCAGTGCTTTTCGATAAGGTCGTATTGGAGTGAAGTAGTTGTCTCAAAATGGTGAAATTATTATTTAATTATGCCTAAAGTATTTTGATGAAATTTATAAAGAGGGAGTTGGTTATCTCCCTCTATTTTGATTATAAAGGAAATAGCTTGCGCAAAAGTATTGTGGTAAAGTACTTGCCAATAAGCTATTTCCTTAATAATGAGGCGCGCTGTGAGGGGACTCATTTCACAGCCTCGAAGGGGATGATACTGTATTATCCCCGAGTAAAATCAAAATTTACCTCACTAGAGAGTTAATCTTTCTATGTGCCGGTGGGGTAAATCAATTTTAACACATCGGGCACATGGAGGGTAAAATGGCCAGTGTATATGAGTATTTTATTTCTTTCACCCTTGCTTTTATAGTAGCATTCTCCACCACTCCGGCTGTGAAAAGCCTGGCTTTTAAAATAGGAGCGGTTGATGTCCCGAAGGATGAAAGAAGAATGCATAAGGCGCCGATTGCAAGGTTAGGCGGCTTTGCTATCATAGCAGGATTTTTCTTTTCAATTCTGTTCAGCATTGTCAGTTCAAAGCTTTTAAATGTCGGTACTGCAATTGTTTTTGACAGACAGTTCATCGGTATGCTGATTGGAAGCTCAATTATTGCAATACTTGGGGTTATTGACGATATTAAGGCACTGAGCGCAAAGCTGAAATTTCCCATTCAGATAATAGCTGCCCTGATAGTTGCCATGACAGGTACGAGGATTGATTTTATAACGAATCCGTTCTCAGACATAGGAATTTCTACGTTTGGCCCCTGGATTTCATACCCTGTTACAATATTGTGGATTGTAGGAATAACAAATGCGATAAATTTTATAGATGGTCTTGACGGTTTGGCAGCAGGTGTATCATCAATCGGCTCATTATCACTGTTTTTCGTATCTGTAATCCGGCCCGAGCCGGATATTCACACCGCTGTGTTGGCAGCAATTCTTGCCGGCTCGGCTCTTGGTTTCCTGCCCTACAATTTTAATCCTGCAAAGATATTTATGGGCGATACCGGCGCAACCTTTCTGGGTTTCATGCTGGGAACAATTTCAATACAAGGTACATACAAGGCATATACTGCCATTGCAATAGCAGTGCCGATACTGGTTCTTGCACTGCCTTTGTTTGATACTGTATTTGCCATATTAAGAAGAGTTGCAAGTGGTAAATCGCCTATGACAGCGGACAGAGGACATCTGCATCACAGGTTGGTTGATATGGGTCTGACACAGAGACAGTCTGTATCTTTAATATATATTGCCAGTGCCGCATTGGGTCTATGTGCTGTGGTTCTTGATTATAAAGGGCCTGTAAGTGCAATAATACTAATAATAGCTGTTGCAATATTTGTTATAGTGGGTTCCATATACATGAATGAAATGAACAATGCCAATAAGTCAAAAGAGTGCCATCATCTCGAGAATCCTGCAAGAGTGGCCGCTATTGGAGGTAGAAAGTTGGAAAAATTAAAGGTAATGACCATATTCGGAACCAGACCGGATGCAGTAAAAATGGCTCCACTGGTAAAGGAACTGGAGAAATGTGACAGGATAGATTCGGTTGTTTGTGTAACTGCTCAACATAGAGAGATGCTGGATCAGGTTCTGAAAATGTTTGAGATAGTTCCTCAGCACGATCTTAATATAATGCAGAGCAGACAGACTTTAACAGGTATTACCACCAGAGCCCTTGAGGGTCTGGAAAATGTAATAGATCAGGAAAAGCCTGACATAGTTCTGGTTCACGGTGATACTACAACATGCTTTGTCGGCAGTCTTGCAGCTTTTTACAGGCAGGTGGCGGTAGGCCATGTTGAAGCAGGTCTGAGAACCTTTGACAAGTATTCTCCGTATCCTGAGGAGATGAACAGAAAGCTTACCGGTGCTATGGCCGATATTCACCTGGCTCCTACTGAAACCAATAAAGCCAATCTTTTGAATGAAGGTGTTAACGAAGATACAATCTATGTTACAGGTAATACTGTAAATGACGCCTTAAAGACTACTGTTAAGGATAATTATACTTTTGAATGTGAAGCTCTGAGGAATATAGACTTCAACAACAAGAGAATCATAGCTGTAACAGCTCACAGAAGAGAAAATCTTGGAGAACCGCTGCGCAATATCTGCCGGGCACTTGCAATCATAGTTAACAATTACAAGGATATTGAGGTTGTTTACTCGGTGCATCTCAATCCTGCAGTTCAGGAGACGGCAAAAGAAATTCTCGGCAACAAGGAAAGAGTACATTTGATACCGCCTTTGGATGTGCAGGACATGCATAACCTGATGGCAAGGTCATACCTTATAATGACAGACTCCGGAGGAATTCAGGAAGAAGCTCCCACACTGGGCAAGCCGGTACTGGTGCTCAGGAAGGAAACAGAGAGACCGGAGGCTGTCAAAGCAGGAACTGTAAGGCTGGCAGGAACCATTCAGGAGGAGATTGTGGAGCATGCCTCAAAACTTCTTGATGATAAAGCGGATTATGAAAAGATGGCTAAATCGGTTAACCCATATGGTGATGGGCATGCGTCCGAAAGAATCGTTCAGGTGCTGCTGTTCCACTTTGGTTTGACAGATGACTGTAAAACTGCAGGCTTATTTTTTTATTGTCCAGAAAATTATAAATTTTTTGATAAATTTTACGGATTACAAGTATTTGGATAACGGCATTATAGAGTATGTATGACATTTCCAAGTAAATAAAGAACTTTTGAATCCATGCTTGTACCAGATTTTCCTTGTTGCATTACTGCTTTAAAATATTTATTGCAGGGAAAGGCCACGTACAAACAAAAGTGGCTTTGCTCCTTTATTCTTTTATACTTATTGACAACTGGATATAAATTAGATTAATATAGTGGTAGTAATTAATACTACTAATTTTAAATAGCATAAAGTTAATGATTTATAATACTTTTGTATTTACAGAAAAATGATATGTTGAAGCCAATTGAAGATTAAAGATTGCAGATGCTGACTACTGACCACTAACTATTTGACTTGAGGTGTGCTTATGGAACTAATAGAAAATCTTATGAAAACGGGACTGACCAGGATTGAGTCTGAGCTGTATACAGCACTTTGCCGGGAGGGAGAGCTTACAGGC
>JAQSXC010000212.1 GCA_029266335.1 Eubacterium sp.
GTGGCAAGGCAAAGCCGTGTAGCAATGCTTTGTGCCTTGCAAACGGCTTTAACGCAGCTACAGAGCAAATCCGTCGCTCAAAAACGTGTTGTACCTTGTTAATAGAGGGTAAAGATTGGATAATATAATTTATAAGCTGTAAACAATAAAAAATTCAGGGTCTGCACACATACAGACTCTGAATTTTTTATTGTTTACAGCTTTATTTAATCAGCTTTGGTTCAGTTTTCAAATTCCTGCAAGTTCCGGCTTTTGACTTGCCCTTGTTTTATTCATATCAATAACCCGCTGATTGGTTGATCCCCTGAACTTTAAGAGAAGGTTTTTCTCTTTTTGAATAAACGGACCATCTATAAGCAGATCAGTATTTTTTAATAGCTCAGCAAAACCTTCTCTCTGCTTTGCAATTTCAATCAGCCGCTCGTATGTGTAGCCGGTGTAGGTAACAACGTTTAAGCCCAGTTTTTTTGCTTCACCGGCCAGCACTGAAAAGGCTTCTGCCTGCTCAAAAGGATCTCCTCCGCTTAAGGTTATTCCATCCAAAAGATAATTCTTTTTTATATCTTTTATAATAGCGTCAACCTCTTTTAATTCTCCGCCTTCAAAAGAATGTGTATGCGGATTGTGACACCCCTGACAATTATGTGTACACCCTTGAGCAAAAATAACCATCCGAATACCGGGACCATCAACAATTGATTCATTTATAATTCCGGCTATTCTCAGCTGTACACCCATATTTGTCCCCCATAATTTACATGTGCTTTACTCTATCTCTCACTTCAGCCTGCTTGGCATCATTGAAACGTTCCAGAGTTCCCACCAGGTATCCCGTGATACGTCTGATTCTCTCAAAGCTTCTGTCACCTTCATCTCTGCCGCAGCTTGGGCAGGCATCTCCAATAACTCCGGTATAACCGCAAACCGGATCACGGTCAACAGGATGATTAATGGACCCATAGCCTATTCCGGATTCCTTCATGGCTTTGATAATTTTTTCAAATGCATCCAGATTGTTTAACGGATCACCGTCAACTTCAACATACGTTATGTGTCCTGCATTAGTCATCTCATGATAAGGCGCTTCTATCCTGATCTTGTCAATTGCGTTAATCTTATGATATACAGGAACATGGAAGCTGTTTGTGTAATACTCTTTATCAGTAATCCCTTCGATAACACCGAAGAGTTTCTTATCGTATTTTATAAACCTGCCGCAAGTTCCCTCAGCAGGTGTTGCTATCAGGCTAAAGTTCATCTTGTACTTTTCGCTGGCTTCATCCATTCTTTTTCTCATGTAGCCTATGATCTCCATCCCAAGATTCTGAGACTGCTCAGATTCTCCATGATGTTTCCCTGTTAAGGCTTTCAAGCATTCAGCCAAACCGATGAAGCCAATGGTTAGTGTTCCATGCTTTAATACTTCGCCAACCTCGTCTTCCCAGCCAAGTTTGTCAGAATCCATCCAGACACCCTGTCCCATAAGGAACGGGAAGTTCTTGACCTTCTTTTCAGCCTGTATGGCGTATCTTTCCAAAAGCTGATCTATAACGAGATCTATTTTTTTGTCAAGTTCATCAAAGAATATATTAAGGTTTTTATTGCTTCTCATAGCAATTCTGGGGAGATTTACCGTTGTAAAGCTCAGATTGCCACGTCCGAATATAGTCTCCCTTGACGGATCATATGTATTTCCTACCACCCTTGTTCTGCAGCCCATATAAGCTATTTCAGTATCAGGGTTGCCTTCCTTGTAATACTTCAGATTAAAAGGCGCATCTATAAATGAGAAATTGGGGAAAAGCCTCTTTGCGCTGACACGGCAGGCCAATTTGAATAAATCATAGTTGGTGTCGCCCTGCTTGTAGTTTATACCGTCCTTTACCTTAAAGATATGTATGGGGAATATTGGTGTTTCTCCATTTCCCAAACCGGCTTCGGTAGCCAGCAGCAGGTTCTTGACGACCATCCTTCCCTCTGGGGAGGTATCAGTACCATAATTAATGGAGCTGAACGGGGTCTGAGCTCCGGCACGGCTGTGCATGGTATTAAGGTTATGTACAAAAGCCTCCATTGCCTGGAAGGTTATCCTATCGGTTTCAGCTTCTGTCTTTTTAACAGCAAATGCCTGAGCTTTATCCAAAACTGCTTCGTCGGATACATATTCCAGCAGATATTTTTTCTCTGCTTTGATATATGCCTCCATTCTGTTCAGTAAAGGCTTCAGATTATGCTCTATATTCAGAACCTGGTTGATCTTGTTAATCTCTGCTTCCAAATCCTTGTCGGTAAGGAGCTCAAGTGATTTCCTGAGGTTTTGCTTATAATTTCTTTCAAAGGTTTTTGCAACTCCCATAGCCATACCATAGTCAAAGTTTGGTATGCTTTGTCCGCCGTGCTGATCGTTCTGGTTGGACTGAATTGCTATACAAGCCAGTGCAGAATAGCTGTTTATATCGTTAGGTTCTCTCAGAAAACCATGGCCGGTGCAAAAACCGCCTTTAAAAAGCTTCACAATGTCTATCTGGCAGCAGGTGGTTGTCAGCGTCAGAAAATCCAGATCGTGAATCTGTATATCACCTTCGTTATGCGCTTTTGCATGTTCAGGCTTCAAAACATACATTTCATAGAACTGCTTTGCACCTTCAGAACCATACTTCAGCATGGTTCCCATTGCCGTGTCGCTGTCTATATTTGCATTTTCTCTTTTTAAATCGTTATCTTTTGCATCTTTAAAAGTTAATTCTTCATATACCTTCATCAGACGAGTGTTCATCTCGCGGACCTTTGTTCTTTCTGCCCTGTACAGTATAAATTCCTTGGCAGTCCTGGCATGACCGGTTTCAATCAATACTTTTTCAACTGCATCCTGGATTTCTTCAACATCGGGTACTCTTTTGTCCATTGACTCCTCAATATAGGCTACTACCCTTTCAGCCAGATCCACTGCAGTCTTATAATCCTTTCCACCTGTTGCACTTGCCGCCTTAAAAACAGCACTGGCTATCTTTTCCATGTTAAAAGGCACTTCTCTTCCGTCACGCTTTCTGATTTTGGTAATCATTTGTAAATTGCCACCCCTCTAAATATTATACATCAGCATTTCAGCAAAACAGCACAATAAACATGAGCAATAACTTATCGCTCAAAGATGAACACGGTTTAGTCTGTATCTATATTTATGCACGACTAAATAATAACTCCCCCATTTTAAGACGGCTATTTTTCGTCAATACGACCTTGTCGTCAGTTGCAATAAGGCAATTATTGCGCTCCGCCTTGTCTTGACAAAAAATATCTCGCCTTAAAACGGAGTTTTATTATTTAATCATGCCTTGACTAAAATGCTCTTGAAAAAGGAAACGTCCTTGTATGTTAATTAAAATAATTTCTGAAATTAAAACGATTTGCTGATTTATGTAGTATTTTGTATTAAATGTTTTCCAGTTTTCCATGCCATATATTGTGTAATAATACTATCATTATCAATATATAGTGTCAATACGCAATTAAATGTGTATTATTTGTTTTTTCCTATTTTTTCTTTGTAATATTTGCTTTTTTGCCATTTCTCTATTTATTGAGAAATATTATATCGAATATTATAACAATAAGTACTAATAATATATATGAAATACTATTTCCTAAACAAAAGGAGTGATATTTATGGAGTTATTTAAATCACATAACAATAATAATCATAATATTGAGTGCAGTGTTTACAGTTGTGCAAATCACAGCAGAAGTGACAGTTATTGTGCATTGAAACAAATCAAAGTAGGAACACATGAATCAAGTCCTACTGAGGTTGAATGTACCGACTGTCAGTCCTTCGAAAGGAAATAGAGCCTATATGGCAAGTTTGAAGCTGCGTAAGAAAGCCAGGACTTTTGTCCTGGCTATTTTTTATATATCCATTTGGTTCAACAATTTTTTAAGAGAAACAAGTTCTTCCCGGGTCAGAGTTACACCCTTCCCCATTTTCTCATGATCAGGCGACCAATCACGTATATCATATTTGGGATCTCTATCATTCCAGCTTATAAGGTTCAATTCTTTAATCCATCCCTTATCAGACTCCGATAACGCTCCTAAATTCTCTGTAATCTCATATTTTATTTCTGCCATATATTTTTATAGCCTCCATGCAAATTAGATTAAATCAGTCAATTTTTCATCCTTGAAAGAGCCAAGCATTGCTGCACCAACTATAATACCGGCATTACCCATTTCAGCCATTTTAAATTCCGGTATATGTAATTCCTTGCAGTAAATTTTTTCCCGCAGCAAGTCAACCAGCGGATATACCAGGCTGTTTCCCAGCTTGCTGATGGGTCCTGCAATTATAACAACTTCCGGCATCAAAATATTCACAATATTGGCCAAGCCTTCAGCAAAGTACAGTACATATTCCTGGCATGCTTTTTTTGCCCTTTCATCTCCCGCTTTGGCCGCTTCAAATATTGTAAGCTCGGAAATCTGATTATTGCAACAGTTGGCAGCTATATTAGCAAGTATTGAACCGGGGTTTTCCTCGATTAACTGTTTGGTCTGACTTATCAGTGCAGAACCGGATGCATATTGCTCCCAGCAGCCCTTTCTTCCGCAGGTACACTGTCTGCCGTTATATTCTATAACCATATGGCCGAATTCCGTCCCGCCAAAATTAAAACCGTTATAAATACAGCCTTCCAGAATAATTCCTCCACCTATGCCTACACCAACCTTAATGGTAATTGAATTGCTTGTGCCGTATGCAGCACCTAAGAGATACTCTGCAATTGCAACGCAGTTGGCGTCATTTTCCACATATACCGGTACATTGAAATATTTTTGTATCTCAGCTCTGACTTTCGCATTATTGAAATTCAAAGTATAATTTTTCAGTACAATTCCATTATGATTGTCAGTAATTCCCGGGCAACCTACACCAATATATTTTATATTTTTGATTTCGAGATCTTCATCGTCCAGTATCATGGATACTAAATCACACATATCCTTGATAATTTCTTCAAAGGCCCTATCCTTGTTAGTTGGAATTGCATCTCTTCGGATTAACTTTCCATTCCTGTCCAAAATACCAGCTACTATGTTTTTAACACCCAGTTCAATACCAATACTATATTTCATTTTCAGACGCCTCGTTTTTAGTTAATATTGTTTTTATTATTATATATTAGAATAGATTTTAAATATACCCTCATAAATAACAATTAAGTTAATCATACTTCGGATTATTTAATACAAAATCATCATCCCTCAGCTGTAAAGGCATAACCGATACAACTATATGCTTGTGTTTCAGCAATTCTCTTTCAATGTAATATCTTGTATTGTTATGAAGTATTTTGTGCCACCATTTCTTAACAGCAAACTGAGGAAGTATTACTGTAATCATATCTCCGTTCTGATAATCGTATTCTGCAGATTCTATGAACTTTAACAAGGGTTCTACTACCTTTCTGAACGGAGAATACTTGATAACTATAGGTATTTCAGTATGCAGGGCTTCAAATTTTTCCTTGATCTTCTTTGCTCCATCTTCATCAATTGCAACACTGAATGCCAGTACATTTTCAGAAATGGTCCGGGCATATCTGAGCGCTCTTAAACTTGATCTGTTAATGCTTTCAATAGGTACTATTACTCTGTTTGTATACACTGCCTTATTTATATCAAATGCGGCAATTTCTTCAGGTTTTAATCTCAGCTGCCTCATAACCGCATTATAGTGCTTTTTAACCTTGAATATCAGCAATATCAATATTGGAATTAATATTACCACAAGCCAGGCACCTTCATGGAATTTTGTAAAGGCTATGATAACTACTACGATAGCGGTAACGATAGCACCAAAACCATTTATGGCTGCTTTAAACTTCCAGCCTTTTTCCCTGGTTTTTCTCCATTTTACAAACATACCAGTCTGAGCCAGGGTAAAGGAAATGAATACACCTATTGCATACAGACCAAGCAAAGATGTAACCTTTGCCTTAAATACAATCATCAACAAGGTTGCTACTATGGACAACATAATAATTCCGTTGTCAAAACTGAGTCTGTCACCTCTCATACTTAGCTGGCGCGGAGCATAACCTTCCTTCGCCATAAGGGATATGAGCATCGGGAAACCCGAGTAGGCTGTATTTGCAGCCATAACAAGAATAATAAATGTTGTAGCTGTAATATAATAAAACATAATATTATGTCCAAAAATTTCTTCGGCTATCAAAACAAGCATTGCATTTCCCTGGGGATTAACCTGGTACATATTTGCCAATATAGAACTTCCGCCAAAAAGTACAAGTATTATCATTGCCAGGAGAAACAATACCCTTTTTGCATATTTGGTACTGGGTGTTTTGAAATTTGGAACGGCATTACTTACCGCCTCCACACCTGTAAGAGCTGTACAACCATTTGAGAAAGCTCTTAAAATTAATATTATACCAATGGGTTCGACTACCGAAGGCATATTTACAGGTGGCGGTGGAACATAGCCGGCCTTGACTTTTGCTATTCCATAGACAATCATTATGAAAATACCAAAAATGAACATGTATGAAGGTATTCCGAATATTCTTGAAGATTCCCTTATGCCTCTTAAGTTTCCTATCATAAGGAGAACAACCAGAATACAGGCTATTAATACCGAAAAGGGCTTAAAAGCCGGAAATGCTGTAGTAAACTGTTCAACACCTGATGATATACTGACAGCTACCGTCAGTATATAGTCTACCGCCAGAGCAGCACCAGCAGTAACACCTGCATGAATACCAAGATTCTCCTTGGCAACCACATAAGCACCTCCACCGTTGGGATAACTGTCTATAACCTGTCTGTAAGACAGCATCAAGATCATGAGCAGACAAATTATTGCGATTGAAATAAATGATAATTGTTTGTAGGCACCAAACCCGATAACAGGTATCAATACCATCAAAACTTCCTGCCCAGCATAAGCCACTGATGATATGGCATCACTGGCCAGTATGGGCAGTCCCCACAGTACTCCCATTCTCTGTTCATTAAGAGCTTCATTTTTAAGCGGCTTTCCTACTAATACCCTTCTAAGTTTCTTAAACATAGATAACTCCACCCATTTACTAATAATAGTAAATATATTCTGACCCTTTCATTTGTAGTGTAAA
>JAQSXC010000213.1 GCA_029266335.1 Eubacterium sp.
ATGGCAAGGGTACTGCTACCTATATAGGCTGTCTTCCAAGCTATGAGGTAATGGAAAAGATCATGAAAAATGCATTAATCAAAGCCGGCCTATGGGGAGTGGATCAGGAAATTCAATTCCCGCTGATTACAAAATCGGGACTGAACCAGGACGGAAAGGTTATACGCTATTATTTCAATTATTCAATGGATTCCAATTCGTTCAAGTACCCGCATAAGCAGGGTATGGAATTATTTACAGGTAAGACAGTGACTCCACATGAGCTTATAAATCTGGAGCCCTGGGGGATATCAATTATAGAGGAAAAGTAAAGTGTAAAGGCGCCGGCTTGGGATAAACCGGCGTCTTTATTTTTTTGAATAACGCAATATTGTATATTAATCACTCTGATAAAACAATATCACCTGTAAGCGGCGAGTCATGGAACAGGTGGACAGATTTCAACGGTAACTTGTATGTTTTACCAGTCATTGCCGTACTTGTTTTAACGGCACTTGAAGTATATACTACATCCATAAACCATAAATAATTATCACGAAAGAAGGTATTTCCTTGAATATTCCGAAAATAAAGCTTAATAACAGTATTTCTACTACTGCACAGGTTTCTTTTTATCTTGAAGGACTGGAAAATGAAATAGAAAGAATGAAAATTCTGCAATATGACTGTCTTAACGACGAGAATCTAAATAAGCTTGCTATCAGATCGAAAATCATGAGTATATATGAAACGACCGAAAGTATGAGACTGCTTCAGCAAAGATTGGTTACTATAAAGAACAGCAGCGTTTATATAAAAAATGTAAGTGTACACATCCTTCCAATAAACAAAACCATATCATCAAACTCAGGGCTTGATGATATAAACATAGAAAAGTTCCGGGAAATCAGAGTTCCCTCAGGATTAAAAGGAGCCCAGATCATAAGCTTTAAAGGTGGGCTATATCTAAGTACTCTTCAGAATAGAGATTTATTGAGCAGCAATCCTCTTTACCTGATCGAAATCGAATTGAACCAGGAGGCTTTTAAACAGGCATTATCACAGTTTAACACCTATAACGGAAGCGGATCTATGTTAATAAGTATTATTAATAACGGTATAATTTCCAACCAGGAAAATACCAGAAATGATATATCGACTGAAAGTATTATAAAAAATTTAAACACTCAGAATGAAAACGGGACTGAGTACGTAAATATCAACCATAAAGGCTACTATATAGTACATGCCAAATCCACATATTTAAATATGATTCTACTGAAATATATTCCGCAGGAATATGTGATGAAACCTATAGAAAACTTCAACATATGGGTATGGGTTTTTACAGTGGCAGTGGTCATTATCATACTTATTTATTCGTTTTCAACTTATAAATTCATGCACAAACCACTGAGGCAATTGGTCAAGTCCTTTCGTAAAGTGGAAAACGGTGATTTGCAGGTTTCCATAAATCATGACTCCAATAGTGAATTTGGTTACCTGTATAAACGGTTTAATGATATGGTCAGAAATCTGAATACTCTGATAGATCAGGTTTATAATCAGAAAATATTGATGCAGCGGGCAGAATTGAAGCATTTGCAATCGCAGATAAATCCTCACTTTTTGTACAACAGCTTTTTTATGATTAACACCATGGCTACTATAGGTGATGAAAATCTTGTGCCATTTACGAAGTACCTTGGAGAATACTTTCGTTTTGTAACCAGAAGCTCCTCGGATTATATTCCGCTGGTTGACGAAATTAATCATGCAAAAGTATACACAAAGATACAATTGATGAGGTTTTCAAAAAGACTTGAGGTTAATTTCGGAGAATGCCCTGAAAGATACTACAATTTAAAAGTCCCGCGGCTCATACTGCAGCCAATAATAGAAAATGCATTTGAGCATGGGATTGAAAGAAAAAAGAACAGTGGCATTGTATCCATTTATTTTGAAGAATATGAAAACCAACTTAACATTGTAGTTGAGGATAATGGAAATGATATGACTGACTCCGGATTGTCAGAATTGCAAAAGACCCTGGAGAATACAGCTGAGGAAGCCGAAACTACAGGAATTATCAATATAAACCGACGAATAAAACTTGTTTTTGGGGAAGAAAGCGGACTGAGTGTATCCCGCAGTCAATTGGGCGGACTTAGAGTAATTCTCAAAATTATAATTTCAGGAGGAGACAATAATGTTCAGATTGCTGATAGTTGATGATGAAGAAATTATTGTTAATAGTTTATATGAAATTTTTAATAATATGAAAAATCTTGACCTGGATGTATACAAGGCTTATTCGGGGGAGGAAGCCATTGAATGGCTAAACAGAACAAGAATTGATATTGTTCTGTCAGATATAAGGATGCCCGAAATTGACGGTTTGCAATTGTTGGACATAATTCATAGAAGCTGGCCCCAGTGCAGAGTTATATTCTTAACCGGATACAATGAATTTGAGTATGTTTATAAAGCGATTCAGCACAACGGTGTCAGTTATATTTTAAAAACGGAAGATCATGAAAAAGTTATTAATGCGGTTGAAAATGCAATTAAGGAAATACAGAAAGGCATAAAAATCGAGAATCTTATTCATAAAGCCAAAGAGCAGATGAATATGGCAGCAGACCTGTTCCAGAAGGATTTTTTTATTCAGCTGCTGCGTGGAGATACCTCATTAAATATTAACAGATCACAGTTTGAACAGTTAGCCATATCAATGCATCCCGACCAGCCTGTGGTTCTACTCCTGGGCCATGTTGACAATATGCCGTCTAATGTGACCTATGGGGACAGGATACAATATCTGTATTCTGTGAGAATGATTATAGGTCAGAATCTGAACCCTCATATCAGAAGTGTAATTGTTATGGATGAGAATTACAGATTTATTTTGTTTATACAGCCAAAGGAGCTGTTGACTGCAAATCAGACACAAAAGGAAGCTGCCTTTTATTATGAGAAGACAGTTGCGTTCCTGGAAGGAACTCTTGAAGTAATTCAGTCGGCCTGCAGGGAGTCACTCAATTTGTCCATTAGCTTTGCCCTGAGTTCAGACCCGTGCAGCTGGGAAGGAGTATCAGAAAAATACTTCGCTCTGAATCAGCTGCTCAACTTCAGAATTGGTACCGGTATGGAAATGATACTTCTGGACAATGAAATAAAAAATAACATTCTGACCACGGGACCGTACTCGGAAGTCCCCGAACTGGAGGTTGATACAGAACCTTTGGAAATATTATTAAGAAAAAGGAACTTTGAAGCAATAGAGCAATATCTTGAGTCGGGTCAAAAGGAGAAGTTTTATGAAGTCCTGACGGAATTGGCAGAGCCTTTGAAGTCAATAAAGAGCAAAAACAGCAATCTGGCTATTGAAGCATACTACAAGGTATCTCTCAGTCTGTTGACCTATATTAACCGGTGGAAACTTACAGACAAGATTGCCTTTCACATCGGTCAAAACAAGCTTATGCGGATTGATAAACATGAAACCTGGTGGGAGGCTGCTCAATATTTGTATGATATTACAAATATAATTTTTGAATTGCAAAGTGAGGAACAGAAAAAGAGAGCAGACAATTCAATAGATTATATTGAAAAATTTATTGAGGAACATCTCGAAGAGGACCTGTCATTGGTCCGTCTGGCCGAACAGGTATATTTAAACCCCTCATATCTTTCACGTTTGTACAAACAGATCACAGGTGCAAATCTTTCTGACTTTATAGATAACGCCCGTATTAAAAGGGCAAAGGAGCTATTGAAGAAGGAAAATGTCAAAATTCATGAGGTTGCAAAAATGGTCGGGTATGAAACAGCAGCATCCTTCACCCGTTTTTTCAGAAAGATAGCAGGGTGTTCACCACAGGAATTTCATGATACATCTCTGACAGGTAAACAGATGCTGACAAAGTAAGCTCAAATATTTAAACACTTGTTTGTTATTTTTGGGAGGAAGCTAATGAAGTCTGGACATTTTTATAAGAATATGGCATTGGTTATAGCTTTTTCACTGGTAGCTTCTCTTTTGGCAGCCTGCTATAGAAACAACCATGAAAGCATTGCTTCTGAAACCACAGCAGCAGGTAATTCATCATACCCGGATAATAGCGGTGAAGCTGATATCAGCCCATTGGGAAAATATAATCCAGATATTGATATATCATTTGTCCGTGGTATTGACGAAGATTTTGCAAAAAATGTATTGCCAAAGACGCCAGGAGAAACTATTGAAGACAATCGCTGGCTCAAGCTTTATAAAGATGAACTGGGAATTAATGTGAAGTATGCCTGGACTGTAAGAGGAAACGAAACATCCGATATTTTTACCCAAAAGATGAATGTTACTCTGGCATCCGGGGACCTGCCGGATGTAACAATTGTCAACCCCATACAGCTAAGGCAGCTTGTAGACTCAGATATGGTTGAAGATATGACACGGTATTTTAATGATTTTGCTTCACCTCTGGCAAAAGAGGTGTTTATGCAGGAGGGTACTGCCGCACTGGAATCTGTTAGTATCAACGGTAAAATAATGGCCATTCCCGAGCCTTTTTCATTTGTTGAGGAGGCCCAGTTTATATGGATAAGAAATGACTGGCTCAGAAAATTGAATTTACAACCCCCAAAAACTATGGACGATCTATTGAGGATAGCGGAGGCATTTACAACTCAGGACCCTGATGGAAACGGCAGGGATGATACCTACGGACTTCCGGTCACAAAAGATTTATACAGCGGGTGCATGGGATTGGAAGGTTTCTTTGCCGGTTATCATGCATACCCCAATATGTGGGTGAAGAATGGTTCCGGAAAACTGGTATGGGGCAGTACATTGCCTGAAACAAAGGCAGCTTTGAAAAAACTTGCCGATATGTATAAAGGAGGCCTGCTGGATAAGGAATTTGGTGTCAAGGATGGAGGAAAGGTGGCTGAAACAATAACTGCCGGCAAGGCTGGCATTGAGTTTGGGGCCCAGTGGAATCCCATGTACCCCTTGATCAGCAATTACAATAATGATAAAAATGCAGATTGGACCGGGTATCCTCTTGTTTCGTCTGACAGTCAGAAGGCGATGGTTCCTCTGAAATGCAACCAAACCAGAATATTTGCTGTGCGAAAGGGATATGCCCATCCTGAAGCACTTGTAAAACTGATGAATATGCACCTTGAAAAAAACTGGGGAAAGTCTGCTGATTTTAATAAGTACTATATGCCTGCTGAAAACAGCGGTGTTGGTGTTTGGAAGTTTTCACCCGTGGTTCCCAGTCCTCCTTCCAAGAATCTTGATGCCTTTTTAGCTATTGACGAAGCACGGAAAAATAAAAACATGAATAAATTGCAGGGGGAGCCCAGAACTATACAGGCAAATCTCGATGCTTATTTCAAAGGCGATAAGACAAAATGGGGCTGGGAAAAGATATATGGAATCAAGGGCGTCCTTGGTATACTCAAACAGTATAAGGAAAATAACCAACTCCTTACCGAACAATTTGTGGGAGCAGCAACTGAAACCATGGTTGAAAAAAAGGCAGCAATGGATATGATGGAAAAAGAAGTGTTTATAAAAATTATTATGGGTGAGGTTCAGCTTGGCGAGTTTGATAAATTTGTAAGCGATTGGTATAAAATCGGAGGTGGACAGATCTCCGCAGAAGTTAATGAATGGTATGATTCTGTAAAATCAAAATAAATGCAGGTATCAATAAATATAGAATTTCAGCTGATATTGGCTGGAGTTCTTTTTTTGTAATCCCACCCATTCGTTTGTTTATGAAAAAGCGGTCTTGATTGCGATTGACATTTAATGTATGTGAAGGTAATATATTTAGCATAACCTGTATTACAGGTAGACAACATACAGGTCTATATAATTATCAGTAAATAATATGAATTAACTCTTTTTGCCGGTTAATTAAAAAATGGAAAGGTATGAAATTCTTATGCCAATTAAGAAAGTTACACGTCAAAGTATAGGTGAACAGGTTTTTGAACAGATGAAGGAACAGATTTTTAATAATGAGTGGAAGAGGGGAGAAAAAATCCCTTCTGAAAATGATCTGGCAGTTTCTTTTGGAGTGAGCCGTATCACCGTACGTCAAGGGCTTCAGAAATTAACTGCTCTGGGTCTGATAGAAACCAGGCTGGGAGAAGGCTCCTTCATCAGGGAAGCAACTCCTGGAATCAATATGAATCCTCTTATACCAATGGCTTATTTGAATGAAAACTCATTAATGGAGATATTGGAGTACCGGAAGGTTCTGGAAGGCAATGTGGCTGAGCTGGCTACTGAAAAGGCCTCGGCAGATGAAGTGGAAAAGCTTGAGGAAGCATACAAATTGATGGAGCAGGTTAAGGATGACCTGGAGATGTTTTCGAAAGCCGATTTGAATTTTCATCTTCTGCTTGCCAACATGACCCAAAATTCTCTTATTATTCAAACCTTTCACATATTTAATGATGTTTTAAACCGGGCTTTTTCTCAAATAGTATCTAAAAGGGGAAACAGTGCAGGAATCTATTATCACAAACTGCTGCTTGAAGCAGTGAAAAGCAGAAACTCCGGTGAAGCAAAAAAAATCATGCAGGAACATATGGAGGAGCTGTACAACACTTTTCAAACAAATGTATAAAGTTAGAATCACAATAAAATAAAAGGGCAGAGAAGGAGTATAGCTATGTATAAATTAAGCATGTGGAAAACCAACAATGACAAAACAAAATGCTGCAGCTGCCAGGAGGACATTGGAGGTAACAGGAATGCTACAAACAGAGTTGATCAGCTGGTGGATAAGCAAGTAAGGCTCGAGGTTGATCCCTCCAAAGAGTTTCAGGAAATCGCAGGATTCGGAGGTGCATTCAATGAGGTTGGCTGGGAGGCAGCAAGCTGCCTGCCGCAGGAAGAGCAGAAAAAGGTTTTTGATGCTCTGTTTGGTAACGAGGGGTGCCGGTTTAACTTATGCCGCACTCCCATAGGTGCCAGTGATTTCGCATTGGATGACTATTCACTGAACGATGTCAATGGGGATTTTGCCATGGAGCATTTCAATATTTCAAGAGATAAAAAAAGGCTGCTCCCGTACATTTTTAAATCAATGGAAATCAATCCCTCAATCAAGGTTTGGGGTTGTCCCTGGAGTCCTCCATACTGGATGAAAACCTCCGGTGATATGTGCAATGGGGGAGAGCTTCTGGATACTCCGGAAAATCTCAGGGCTTATGCAGTCTATTTCAGGAAATACATAGAGGAATATGAAAAGGAGGGTATACCGCTGCTGGCGGTATGCGTACAAAACGAAACCGATGTTGTCAATATTTACCCTACCTCAACCATGCCGCCTGAATTGATGAGGAAATTCATCAGAGCTTATCTGGTGCCGGAACTTGTACGTTTTCAGGGTAAACCGTTAAAAACCGAGCTTTGGGCTGGTTCCATCCGTAATGTTCCGGGGTATGCCGATGAAGTGGTAAGTGATCCTGTTATAAAACAATTTGTCAAAGGAATCGGGTATCAGTATTCATCACCGGAGGTGGTA
>JAQSXC010000214.1 GCA_029266335.1 Eubacterium sp.
TGGAGAAAATATATAAAGCTGGTTCATGATGTTGTAATTCCGTACCAGTGGGAAGCCATCAATGACAGAGTTGAGGATGCAGAGCCAAGCCATGCCATAAAAAACTTCCGTATAGCTGCAGGGCTGGAACAGGGAGAATTCTACGGATTTGTTTTTCAGGACACCGATTTGGCCAAATGGCTGGAAGCTGTTGCATACAAGCTGGAGACCCATCCTGATGCAGAAATTGAAAAATTGGCAGATGAGGCTATAGAGCTGATAGAAAAAGCTCAACAGTCAGACGGATATCTCAATACGTATTTTACCATAAAAGAACCCGGAAAAAGGTGGACCAACCTCAATGAATGTCATGAGCTTTATACAGCCGGACATATGATTGAGGCAGCTGTGGCCTATTACAGAGCTACCGGTAAAAGAAAATTTCTTGAGGTCATGTGCCGTTTCGCGGATCATATTGATTCGGTATTCGGAACTGAGCCCGGAAAGCTAAAAGGCTATGACGGACACCAGGAGGTTGAGCTTGCTCTTGTGAAGCTTTATGAGGCTACCGGAAATGCGAAATACCTAAAGCTTGGCAAATACTTTATTGATGAAAGAGGTCAAAAGCCCAACTACTTTGATATAGAATTAAGCCGGTCTGATTATAAGAAACATTTTCCGGGCGAGGTCAATAATGACAGAGCCTATACACAAAGCCATTTGCCTGTAAGGGAACAGGATACTGCGGAAGGACATTCGGTAAGAGCAGTATACATGCTTACAGGTATGGCAGATGTTGCAGCTCTCACGCAGGATAAGGAGCTTCTGGAAGCTTGCAGGAGATTGTGGAAAAACATAGTGCAGAAGAGGATGTATATTACAGGCGGTATAGGTTCTGTTGCCGATGGCGAGGCATTCTCCTTTGATTATGACCTGCCGAACGATACCATGTATACAGAAACCTGCGCATCGATAGGTCTCATATTCTTTGCTCACAGAATGCTTAAGGCAGAACCTCAGAGCTCTTATGCCGATGTTATGGAAAGAGCATTATATAATAATGTACTCGCAGGAATGTCCATGGACGGCAGAAGCTTTTTCTATGTAAATCCGCTGGAGGTGTGGCCTGAAGCCTCTGAGAAGAGCATCAACAAAAGGCATGTAAAGGCAGTGAGACAGAGATGGTTCGGCTGTGCCTGCTGTCCGCCCAATGTAGCAAGGCTTTTAAGTTCACTGGGACAATATATCTATACTGTGAATGACAGTACACTATACACTCACTTATATATCGGCGGAGAGGCAAAGGCGGATATAGCAGGAACAAAAGTGGTATTGAAGCAGACTACTAATTATCCCTGGGACGGAAAAGTACTTTTAAAGCTATTTCCCGATGAAGAGAAGGAATTTGAACTGGCTGTCAGAATCCCTGACTGGTGCGACAGCTACAGCCTTTCACTGAATGGAGCAAACATTGCTGCTGATACGGCAGACGGTTATGCCAGAGCTAAACACAGCTGGAAACAGGGGGATAAGGTAGAGCTGAACCTGGATATGGATATAAAACTTATGCAGGCTAATCCTCTTGTCCGTGCAGATGCCGGCAAGGTAGCCATACAGAGAGGTCCACTGGTATATTGCCTGGAAGAGCTTGATAACGGCAGCAACCTGTCCGCAGTATCTATTCCGCTGGATAGCAGTCTTGTTGCAGAATTTGATGCAGATTTATTCGGCGGAACTGTAATTATCAAGGGGAATGCCTTCAGAACAGATTCCTCGGACTGGGGTGAGAGCCTTTATAAGGTTGCAGAAGCAAAAGAGAAACCAATCAGTATTAAGGCTGTTCCTTACTGTAGCTGGGGCAACAGAAATTCCGGAGAAATGCTGGTTTGGATAAAACAAAAGTAATATTTCTGTTGTTATACAGAATAAGAAAGTAATGTAAGTTAATAATTATAATGACTTAATATAATATTTGAATTTTTTATAAAACTGTGAACTAATAAAGGGAACTTTATCAGTTCACAGTTTTTAGTTGCGTATTTCAGTTGGGATAAGAAAGAATTTTGGATATTTATTGTATTAACTTTGTACTAAAAATCTATCCTCTTGGGCAGGTTTCCAGAAAAATCTGATATGGTAGCTGTACCATGTTCCATATAAAACACCTTAAAAATCGGATTATTTGCAGATTTATATCCAAGTTTTACAGGTTCGTGAACATTAAGTACTTTTTCCTTTATGGCTATATCCTCACAAAAGCTTATTTTGCCGTTTATTCTTAAGGTTAACATATCTTTTGTTGTAACAGAGTATTCTACATATGGAATAGCCTGCAATTGCTTATAGACCTCTTTGGTACTATTTGTACAGAAATAAAGCTTCCCCTCATCCTCCAATATAAAGCCAAACGGCCTTACCCTGGGCTTTCCGTCATCTACAGTTGCAAGGAATCCATTTATATTTTCTTTTAACAGTCTAAGTACCTCTTCCATTTTTATCTACCTCTTTGATTTTATATTCCGTACGAGTAAAATGAAGTTTCTTAATTAAAATTTATAATCTCCTCTGTCAACAACCAGATTATAGCCTATCTTCTGCATTCTGTTGGAAAGGCAGAATCTGCATTCTGCTGCTTCCTCACCGGTACAGATTTTATTATCGTATAATGAGTATTTCTTTCTGACTGATACCGGTGAAAGGTTCGGCATCACTACATTTGCTCCGGCCAATATTCCTTTTTCACGCCCCTGGGAATTGATTGTACCCAATGCAGTAGTAGCCGGAATCAGTGCTTTGGGGAGCATTAAACGGATAACTGCTATCAATAGCAGAGTAAGCTCCAGACTGCCAGCTGCTTCCTTTGCAAATTTGGTCTCACTATGAGGGATAAACGGACCTATACCAACCATATGAGGATTAAATTCCTTTATAAACAGGAGATCTTCTACAATATTCTCCATTGTCTGGTACGGTGAGCCCACCATAAAACCTGTTCCAACCTGAAACCCGATTTCCTTAAGATCGTATAAGCACTGTTTTCTGTTAGTCAACGATAAATTCAATGGATGCAGTTTTTTATAATGCTCTTCATTTGCAGTTTCGTGCCTGAGCAAATAGCGATCGGCACCGGCATTAAAAAACTTCTGGTAGGAGGCATAGCTTTTTTCTCCAACAGACAGTGTAATGGCACAGTCGGGGTAGCCCTGCTTAATCCTGGTAATTATCTCAACAATGTCGTCATCAGAATAATGCTTATCTTCACCTCCCTGAAGAACATAGGTACGGAAACCCAACTCATATCCGGTCTCACAGCAGGATAATATATCCTCAAGGTCGAGCCTGTAACGGTCGGCATTTGTATTTGCCGCTCCAATTCCACAGTAGTAGCAATTATTTTTGCAATAATTTGTAAACTCAATCAGGCCTCGGGTATATATGTCAGTTCCAAAATGCTGCATTGATACCAGACGTGCCTTCTCAAACAGATACTGGGTAGTATCTGCGTCAATATTATTGAGTATATGCAGGTACTCATCAGTATCCAGTCGATTTGTAGTATATAATTTATCTATCAGCTGCTTCATAATATCCTCCAGGGTACAATAACGTGGTTCTGTATATTTTCCAATATTTACTTAATTCCTAGTAAAATAATAATAATTACATTGTACCACAAAAGGGGGAGCAAAAACAGAGCAATTGTTAATTTTATAACATAATTACCGGGCTGCTTACACTAACTTAACTGTACTCAGAAATCCTATAAAAGCATGCACTTTTCCAGTGCCTGACGTATATCTCCGATTATATCCTCAACATCTTCAAGACCAACACTGAATCTGAAAAAGCCACTGTGGAATTCTTCAGGATATAGGTACTGGCGCTCATCATCTTCTCCCAAAAATACAATTAAACTTTCATCATGGCCTAAAGAGACTGCAGAGGTGATTACCTTCAGATGACTGACAAATTTGTTATGAGTGTCGTGGTCTGCCTTTAATGCAAAGGACAAGACACCTCCAAAACCGTTTGTCATCTGATTTTTTGCAGTTTCATGCAGCCTGTGGCTTTTCAAGCCCGGATATGCCACAAAACTGACACATTCCAGACTTTCAAGATATTCCGCTGTTTTTATGGCGTTTTCATTGTGCTGACGCATTCTCAAAGGGAGAGTAACAGCACCTCTCATTATAAGCCAGGCATTGAAGGGACTGATGGCACCGCCAAGATTAACCATTGCCTGTGATCTTATCTGATCAATTATTTCTCTTTCGCCGATGACAGCACCTCCCATTGCATCCCCATGACCGTTAATATATTTTGTCAGGCTTTCAACGCAAAGATCAGCACCCAATTCTACAGGTCTCTGGTTGAAGGGTGATGCAAAAGTGTTGTCTACGGACAACAAAGCTCCATTTTCATGTGCAATGTCTGCAATTGCTCTGATATCGGATATTTTCAAGGTGGGATTGCCGGGAGTCTCAATGTGAATTAATTTGGTGTTTGGGCGGACAGCAGCTCTGACTGCCTTAAGATCCGATGAATCCACTATAGTAGTTTCAACTTTAAATTTTTTGTTGAATAGCTCGTTCAGAAGCCTGTAAACCGCTATATATGTAACATCTGAAAATATTACGTGATCACCGCTGTTAAGCAGTGCAAAAAACATCCCCGACAAAGCAGCAACACCGGTTGCAAGCACGACGCAATCCTCTCCGCCTTCAAGTGAACTGAGCTTTTCCTGAAGATATTTCTGATTGGCGCCTCCGTTCCGGGTATAAATGGAATTTCCGTCTGCACTGCTCCAGTTCAAGTCAGTTGGATCATAGGGCAGGGAATAGCTGTTTGCCATTGTTATAGGCCTTCTTATTGCTCCGGTTTCCTTGTCTATATCATTTCCTGTATGGACAGCTCTGGTTTGAAAACCATAGTCCTCATATTTTATATCAGTCATAAAATTCACTCCTTTTTTAGTTTACTTTATTGATTTCCTCCTCAAAAATTTAAATAAAGATTCTTTGCCATGATTATAATTTTCATAATTGAGATTTTAAATTCATAAAATCCTTATAGGATATATGGCCATGAAGTGATTCCGCACTCACTACAGCGTCGATTATTGCTGCTTCAACAGCCCTGGCTGCAAGTATGCCTACTGAATCAAAGCTTGCGTCAAGCTTACCCGTACAGAGTGTGAATACGGTATCTCCATCAAATATGGAATGGGCAGGCCGGACAGTCCGGGCTATGCCGTTCTGACCTATTGATGCCAGTTTTGTGGCCTGAACCTTGGAGAAATTGGCATTGGTTATAACACAGCCTATGACGGTATTTTCACTGAAGAAATCCCTTTGACTGTCATATTCAGCAAGCAGCAGCTCCTCAGAGGAGTCCAGCTCGTTTCCATTTTCTGATAATACTCCTGCTATTATTTTTCCTGCCTTGGGATCAAATACATCTCCAACACAATTAACTGCCATTACAGCACCCGCCACAAGCTCACCTACTCTGAAAGCAGCACTTCCGATGCCACCCTTCATTGAGTGCCGGCTGCCATTGACTTTTCCGATGACAGCACCTGTTCCGGCACCTACACTGCCGCTTCTGAAGGGCTGCTCAAAAGCGTTAATACAGGCCTCATAGCCCATTTCCTTGCCGGGGCGCACCTTGAAATCACCACATTTTAAATCGAATAGAATTGCAGCACATACATTTGGAATAATTGTTTTACCAACATCCCGTCCAATACCTCTTTCTTCCAGAAATTGCATTACTCCGCCTGCGGCGTCAAGTCCAAAAGAACTGCCGCCCGAAAGCAAAATACCATGAACATGCTTCCGGTTGTTCACAGGGTTCAGTGCATCGGTATCACGTGTTCCGGGCGAACCTCCGCGGACATCGACGCCGGAAACCGCTCCTTCAGGGCACAGGATAGCAGTACAGCCTGTACCCGCTTCCAGGTTATGGGCGTGTCCGATATGAATGCCCTGAATCTGCGATATATCTATTTTTTCCATTGTTCCTCCAATTAATATAAAAAGCTGATCCGCTTGAGATAAAAAACTGGTCTGCTTCGTTTTATTATTTAATTATGCATTAGTATTTATAAAATGATTCTCAATAGTTTTTATTATTACATCCACATCGGCCAGCGCTCCTTTTCCGAGATCACCGCAGGCTAATACTGATTCCTTGGGCTCAACGAAATTATAGCCCAAATCGGAAAGAGTTTTTATATTTCTTTGAACTATGGGGTTGATGTACATATTGGTATTCATGGCTGGACAGATAAAAACAGGTACCTTGTTCATAGCCATAACAACAGTTGAAAGCATATCGTCAGCTATTCCATTTGCAAGTTTCCCGATAATATTTGCACTGGCAGGAGCGATAAGGCATAGATCGGCTTTCTTAGCCAGTGAAATATGCTTTATTTCGCTGGGTGTGATTTCCTCAAACATATCAATGTAGACTTTATTTTTAGTCAGTGATTGAAAGGTAAGGGGTGTTATAAATTCTCTTGCACTTTTAGTCATGATTACATCAACATTATACCGGTTTTTGGTAAGGATATTTGAAATATCAGCTGCCTTATATGCGGCGATACTTCCTGTTACGCCTAAAATAATATTTTTCATGCAAACCTCCAAAAATAGCTTAAAGTATTACTCATATGCTCACATATGCCCAGCAATAGGTTAAATGCTGTTTCTTAACAGGACTTACTCTGTGTTTCGGCATTCCAGAACCTGAACTGTTCTTTCAACTATGGCCCTGGCTATAGCGTCCTTGGAATCAAGCTTCTCGTAGGTTTTATTCCCGGCTATCAGGTAACCGGTGTGACTGTCGGTGGTAATTTGGGACAAATCATTTGCCAGCACCAGATCACAATTATTCTTTGTTAGAAGATTATACCCTGTATCAATCAGGGTGCTCAGGTTCACATTGCTTAATAGCTTAAAACCAACCAGAACAATTTCAGGCTGAAGTTTTTTGATCATTCCAATAACCTTCGGTGTCCTTTCCATAACAACAACCAGATCGTTTATGTCAGAATTGATTTTATTCTCGTGATTTAGAGAGTCTGTAGAGGCAAAAGCACTTTCAGTGATTTTTTTAACTAAA
>JAQSXC010000030.1 GCA_029266335.1 Eubacterium sp.
GTGTCTACGCCATGGTATACATTCTATGCTTTAGTCATGATTAAAAGAAATTCCCCATTTAATACGGCAATTGTTTAATCATGCCTTTGTCAATTATTTTACTTCTTCGGGACTATTTTCATCAGTCATAGCATCTTTTCTCGAGAGATTGATTCTTCCCTGTTTGTCTATTTCAGTTACCTTAACAAGAATTTCATCTCCGATACTGACAACATCTTCAACCTTATCTACTCTCTTCTTATCAAGTTTTGATATATGAACAAGTCCGTCTTTTCCAGGTAAAATCTCAACGAATGCACCAAAGGTTGTGATCCTTACAACTTTACCCATGTAAATCTCACCCGGCTCAATTTCCTTTGCAATTCCGTGTATTATTTTCAGAGCTTTCTGAGCTGCATCAGCATCAGGAGTAAGAATATAAACTCTTCCGTCCTCTTCTATATCGATCTTTACACCGGTTTCAGCAATGATTTTATTTATCATTTTTCCACCAGGTCCTATAACATCCCTTATCTTTTCAGGATCGATATTAGTAGTTATTATCTTGGGTGCATAGGTGGAAAGCTCTTTTCTTGGTGCAGGGATTGCTTTCAGTATAACATCATTTATAATCTGTATACGTCCCTTTTTGGTAAGTTCGAAAGCCTGACGGATAATTTCATAATTCAGACCGTCAACTTTGATATCCATCTGTATAGCAGTGATACCTTCAGTTGTACCGGCAACCTTAAAGTCCATATCGCCGAAGAAATCTTCTATACCCTGGATATCCATAAAGGTAATGAAATTGTCAGGGTTTTCTTCATCGATAACCAAACCGGCAGATATACCTGCAACAGGTGCCTTTATTGGAACACCGGCATCCATTAATGCCAAAGTACTTCCGCAAACACTTCCCTGAGAAGTTGAACCGTTGGACATCAATACTTCAGAAACAAGTCTGAAAGCATAAGGGAATTCATTTTCAGAAGGAATTACAGGAACAAGTGATCTTTCTGCAAGAGCACCGTGACCTATTTCTCTTCTTCCTGGACCTCTTGAGGTCTTTGCTTCTCCAACACTGTAACCCGGGAAATTATAGTGGTGCATATATCTCTTGGTTTCTTCAGTATCTATACCATCCAGCATCTGAACATCACCCATTGCTCCAAGGGTAATGGTAGTCAACACCTGTGTCTGTCCTCTCTGGAAGAGACCTGAACCGTGAGTTCTTGGAAGTAATCCCACTTCTGCAGACAGTGCTCTGATTTCATCAAGACGTCTTCCGTCAACACGCTTTCCTTCCTTTAAGATATACTCACGTACAACCTTCTTTTCAAGTTTGTAAATAGCTTCATTTATCTTGGACTGCATTTCAGGGAACTGTTCAGCAAGGGCAGCCTGAGTTTCTTCAGTCAATTTTGTAACCTTTTCGTCTCTAACCTGCTTGTCTGTTGCAAGAACCGCTTCACGCATGGTTTCATAACCAAAAGCTTTAACTGCTGCAAACAAGTCTGCAGGTACCTCTGCTGATTGGTATGTGAATTTCGGCTTACCGATCTCTTTAACTATATCATTAATAAAGTCACAAATTTTCTTTATTTCTTCATGACCTTTCTTTATTGCTTCAAGCATAATATCATCAGGAACAATATCTGCTCCCGCTTCAATCATTGTAATTTTTTCCTTGGTTCCTGCAAGAGTAACATACATCTTGCTCTTTGAGCGCTGCTCTTCATTCGGATTAATAATAACTTCGTTATCAATCAAGCCGAGTACAACACCACCGATAGGTCCGTTGAAAGGTATATCCGAAATGCTTATTGCAACAGACGCACCAATCATTGCCGCTATTTCAGGAGAGTTATCCTGTTCAACTGACATTACTGTATTTACTACAGCTACATCATTTCTAAGATCCTTTGGGAAAAGTGGCCTGATAGGTCTGTCTATAACTCTTGAAGTCAATATTGCCTTTTCGGATGGTTTACCTTCTCTTTTTATGAATCCGCCGGGTATTTTACCTACTGAATATAAACGTTCCTCGTAGTCAACACTGAGCGGAAAAAAATCTATTCCGTCCCTGGGTGATGCTGATGCCGTAGCTGAAGACATTATAACGGTGTCTCCATATCTGATTAATGCTGCTCCGTTTGCCAGCTGAGCCAGCTTGCCTGTCTCAACAGTGAGTGTTCTGCCGGCGAGTTCCATGCTAAATGTTTTAAACATGTTAGTCCTCCTAAGTCTCTTTAATAGTTTTTCATATGCTATTTAAAACTATAGACTGTAGCATGTAGATTCTGCGTCAAATGTTTTTTTGGCGTACAATCTACCTTCTACCGTCCATAGCCATATGCAGATGTCAAGGTATGATTAAATAATACAACGGTTATTTAATCATATCTATTATTATTTCTACTTTTTTGTTTCTTATAACGCCTCAATTCCAAAGGAAATTTACCGAATCCAGGGAAATTTCCTTATATCAGTAACTTTTCAACGAGGCCAAGGTATTACTTAAAGTTTCCCACAAAATATATGTAAATTATACCACTAATTATGGAGCGAACTATATAAAACAGGCAGGCGTTAGCCTGCCTGTCCTATAAAAATTACTTTCTTAGACCAAGTTTCTCTACAATAGCACGATATCTTTCAATATCATTCTTTTGAAGATAGTTCAACAGACCCCTTCTAGCACCAACCATTTTCAGAAGACCTCTTCTTGAGTGGTGATCCTTTTTGTGAGTCTTTAAATGATCATTGAGGTGATTGATTCTTTGTGTAAGAATAGCAACCTGAACCTCTGGTGAACCTGTATCGCCTTCATGAAGCTGATACTTAGTGATTATTTCCTGCTTAACTTCCTTAAACATGTTTGAAAACCTCCAAATAATAAATAATTTAATAAACGCCATAAACCAGGTAAATGGACGGAGAACCCATGAACATAGTTAATGGTTAAATTAATTTGTACCTCTGGTATTTTAGCATATTTCATAATTATTTACAATAATTAATTTAATCATGCTTTACGTCATCCCAGATTTATTATTGTCAATCTTAAATTACTTTTATGCTTGTGTTCAAATAAACAGAACATCATTATAACTATTTCTCTTTAAATTTATCCAATTATGATAAATGAATAATTTTTACTAGTATTATATGGATATTAATTATATGGAATTATTTGCATTAAAATAATATAATTAGAGCATTATTTGTATTAACGAAGGAGATGATGCAATGAATAATAACTCTGCTCTTTTAAGAAAAATTGCCGACAATGTCGAAAAAGTTATTGTTGGTAAAAGAAATGCTATAGAACTGTCGCTGGTTGCACTTGTATGCAATGGACATGTACTCCTGGAGGACGTTCCGGGTGTTGGAAAAACCAGCTTGGTTTCAGCATTGGCAAAGTCAATTTCAGCTTCATTCAGACGAATTCAGTTTACTCCAGACATTCTCCCCTCCGATATAACAGGCTTCTCAATCTATAATCAAAAAACCTGCGAATTTGAATTCAGACCAGGAAGTGCAATGTGTCAGATATTATTGGCTGACGAAATCAACAGAACCTCCCCCAAGACCCAGTCAAGTCTTTTGGAAATAATGGAAGAAAACCAGGTTACCGTTGATGGTAAAACGTACAAGCTCCCCAAACCCTTCATGGTTTTGGCAACTCAGAACCCTATTGAGTACATAGGCACCTATCCTCTCCCTGAAGCCCAGATGGACCGTTTCTTTTTGAAAATATCTCTTGGCTACCCCCAGGCCGGTGAAGAAGTATATATCCTGTCCAGATTTCTTCAGGATAATCCTTTGGAAACTCTTGAGCCTGTAGCTGAGAGTTCTGATATTATTAATATTCAAAACGAAGTCAAGCAGGTTTACATTGATAAAACCCTGAAAAATTATGTTGTTGATATTGTCAACATGACAAGAAAAAATGATTACATAGCTCTCGGTTCCAGCCCCAGAGGCTCTCTGGCAGTATGCCGTGCGGCCCAGGCCTGGGCGTATTATAATGGAAGAGACTACGTGCTTCCTGAAGATATCAAGAAAATGCTTCTGCCTACACTCTCCCACCGTATTATTCTCAAACAGGAAGCTAAATTAAAGAAAATGTCTGCTTTGGACATCCTGACTGCAATTATAGACAAGGTTTATATACCTTTGGTAGATAACTATGAGAAAAAATAGGATAACATTTTTGTTTTTATTAATCCTGGCTGTTATTTTCAGGTATAATTTTGGTGGCTTTGCGCCATCTTTTTTCCTGAACACTCTATTGGCGCTCCTTATCTTCTCAATAAGCTACACACTTTATGTATATGTCCGTATTAAATTTGTTCAGGATATTGATAAAAGGGTAATTACAAAGGGTGAGACGGTAAAACTGGTTGTAAAACTCAGTAATGAAGACATTATCATCTACCCTTTTATTCATGTGTCCTTTTTCGGCTCACATACCCTCTTTAATTCTGCCAGCTATTCTCAGAGTTTATCGATTACTCCACTGTCAAAGAAAGAATTCGTTTTCGATATGGAATGCAGGTACAGAGGTCAGTATGAAGTTGGAATAAGTGATATTCAAATTGAAGACTTTCTCGGACTTATCAGGCTTAACTACAGAATTCCCGAGACAAAAAAAATCATAGTATACCCCAAAATCGAACATTTGGGTAAATTTGATGTATTTACCACCAACAGTTTTGATTCTCAGAATTCTTCCCAGGGAGCTGTTGAAGATGTCAACAATATTAAGGATATGAGAAGTTATCAATATGGTGACAGTTTCAGAAAAATACACTGGAAGCTGTCGGCAAGGAATAATAGCTGGATGATAAAGAATTATCAGTGTACTTCCGATGCAAATGTCAATATACTTATAGATCTGAAGGAAAACGATTATCTGAATGATATTACAATTGTATTGGAAGACAAACTTATTGAAGCAGCAGTTGCAGTACTGAATTATTATCTCAACAAAGGAATTTCCGTTAACTACATATATTATGAAGATAAGATAGAAATTTTAAAAGCATCAAACCGGCATGAGTTCGAATTCATATATAAGACATTATCTACAATTTCCTTTAATCAAAAGGTTCCTTTGTCGGATATAGTATCTCTTCATTATGAAAGCAGCAGTAACACCAATGATATGATTATTATTACAAGCATTCTGGATGTTGATCTGTATAACGTGATTTACAAAGCTCAGATGTCAAATCATTCAATTTGCTTGATTTATGTCTCACCTAAAACTCTGATTGATGAGAAATTTGATGTAGTTAATGAAATTCTGGATATTTTACCCGAAATTGGTGTCAGGGCTTATACCATCAATCCTGATGACGATATAAAAATGATACTTGGAGGTTAAGGCATATGACACGAGATAATAAACTTGGCATACTTGCAAATTTAATACTGGTTATGTTTATGTCCTCAAGTATCAGCCAGACTCTGTATACTTCATTTTTTATGACTGAAAAACCCAGCCTGGTTGTTTTTTTACTTGTAATTCCATTTACATTTTTGTTTTATTTTATGTTCCGGAATAAATTGTCTGCAATAATATCATTAATATTGATTTTTTCGGCTGCCATAGCCGGGCTTTCGATAATTATGTTCAAAACTGGTATTGAGGCTGTGGAATTTTGGTCCTTAAGGTATTTAAACTGGTTTATAGACATGAGCAACGGATATTTTGACACCTCACTACCTTCCTTTTCATACTTTACAATTATAGTGCTTGTTTTTGCAATAACCTTTTTGGTATATCTATTTACAATAAAAATTTACAACTTCTATGTTATAACCGTTCTATTTTTTAGTCTTTTCTTCGCGCAGCTGCAGTTCAATCTCATGGGAGGCAACATTGCTTTTGTAATGTTTATTTTCTCTTTCCTTCTCTATTATTTTTTCTATATATTGGAAAGGAGAAGTAATAATAAATCCTACGATGTGGGTAACAGGCTAAAGTATCTGATACATATAATACCGGTTTGTGTCCTGGTGCTTGCAATCACTTTTTTGTTTCCGGTTCAACAGAACCGGGTTGCCATACCATGGCTGGATAAAAAAATTGATACAGCAATAGAAAACATCATCAACCGTTTTTCAGGTGTAAATGTATCGGACTTTGATTACTTTTCATTCGGTGCCTCAGGCTTTGGTAACTCGGAAAGGCTGGGCGGAAATCTCAAACTCAACAAAACTCATGTAATGAATGTAATAACCGATCACTCGAACTTGTACCTGAGAGCTTCCACAAAACTTAAATATGATGGTCATCGCTGGTATGATGACCAGAATCAATTCTCCTCACTTGGAATCGAAGCTGAATATAACCGTAAAATAAGCAATGATGCGTTACAAGTTTACACCAATATTCTGCAGCAAACCAGTCTGACACCTGATCAGCTTGATAAAAACGATTATTATGAAATTTCCAAAGCTCAGATTGAATTTGTTAATATGAAAACCAAATCCATATTTTTGCCTAATAAAACTTTCAATTTGACATTGAAATCACCCCAGGAGATCTTTAAAGATTCTGAACAGATGCTTTCAGCAAAAAATGTTCAAGAAAAAGGCTTCTCATATAACATAAATTACTTCAGTCTGATGCTCAATAATGACAAACTGATTGAATTATTGAGAAAAAGCAAGTCTCTTGAGGCATCAGGCCTGGTAGGAGATATGCCGGCGGCAAGCTCCGTTACACCTGTTGAGGTCAGAAGCCTTGACAGCATAGAGGCTTCTAAAATACCTGTTACTGAAAAAGCAGTATCCATAGAAGAGCTATACAGCAAGTACACTCAATTACCCGAGACCATAACTCCGAGAGTCCGCCAGCTGGCTGAAGAACTGACAAGGGATAACCAGAATAAATATGATAAGGCTAAGGCTGTAGAAACTTATCTTTCCAGGAATTACCCATATAGTCTTACTCCCGGCAATCCTCCAAGGAGAAAGGATTTTGTGGACTATTTCCTTTTTGAAGGTAAAAAGGGCTACTGTACTTACTATGCTTCAGCTATGACTGTACTTCTCAGATGCGTTGACATCCCTGCCAGATACGTGGAAGGCTATATATTACCCCCTGAAAGCAAGGATGGTGTCTTCAAGGTTACCAACCAGCAGGCACATGCGTGGGTTGAAGTATACTTTGACGATTACGGCTGGATATCTTTTGAGCCTACCTCCCCTTTTGTTGCAAATCTGTATAATGACAGGACAATTTCGGCTACAGTAAGCAGTGATATGGCTGGCAGGGGATACGATGACTATATGGATATGATGAACAGGTATAGAAATCAGAATGCAAGTATCAGTTATGATGCAAGTGATATAGTTTCTACCGATACCGGAATTAAAAAGCCCATTTTGTATTTGATAATTATATCCTCTGTATTGGCTGTTATAATATTGATTATAGGTACTCTGGCATCAATTAATTATTTCAGATTTTATAATCTTCACAGGAAAATAAAAAAAGGAGCTCCAAATGCCGCAATACTGATGGCCTATAATTATATTTTGAAGGCATTAAAATATCAGGGTATCACAATAGCTCCCGGAGAAACACCTACTCAATTTGGAGAGAGGGTTGAAAAATTATTGGATATTAAAGGTTTCTCCTTCAATCAAACAAGCTTTACAAAAATCACCGAGTATTATGTGAAAGCACGTTACAGCCCTAAGCCTTTATCAGACCTTGAAAAGGATCAGATCAGGAAATTCATATTTGTATTATTGGAGCTTATAAATGAAAAAACCGGTAAAATCAGATTTGGCTTTGCACGCTACTTCCTGGGAAAGCTTTAGTCCATAAGCTTTAGTCATAGAATATCAGGCAATGAGCCGTATATATTTTAAGAGCCATGAAACACTCTTTTGTCAGTGTTTCATGGCTCTTTTCCTAGGAGGATCAACTAATACAATTTATTATTTTATTTTAAAGTATGCATGATACGGACAGTCAAAAGCCGCATAATTTGGAATAACTGTTATACCGTTTACAGTAAATGTTAAATTCTTACTTGTACTGGTAAATGACTTTGATATATCCTCAGAATCCAGAGCAAGCTCTATATATTTATCAGTATCATTTATTCCAACCATTGCCAGAGGCCCATACATAATACTTCCAACGGCAGGATCGTCCGGGGTCTTCTCTATCCTGAAGGTAAACGGTGTTGATACCTCTATTCTATCTCCCGGGTTCCATTCTCTGGACAAAGTAACATAGCTGCCGGGAACTGGAGCAATGCTCTGCTTTTCTCCATTAATTTTGACAATAAAGCCTTTTTCGATCCAATATGGAACACGGAGCTTTATATCCAGCTTTCCGGAGCCGTCAACTATTATTTCTGTTGACTGATCCAAAAGATAATCGCTGATTTGAGAAATTTTAAAGCCCTTTTCCTTCCAGTCCAGGGTTGAAGCCATATATAAATTAATGTATAAAGTCGAATTGTCTGAGGAATGAAAATAAATGGAATCCTGGTACTTTGTGTGATTTTCCATTCCTGTACCATGACAGCAGGTGTTGCCATCTGAATCAAATTCCTTCCTGGAACCGGGACATAAAGGCATAAAGTAGGTTGAACCGCCATTTGGCGCACTCTGATCCTGAGATGCAATTATGTGGTTATAGAGAGCTCTTTCATAATAGTCCATGTACCTGGGTTCAGGAGTATGGAAAAACAGAGCCCTTGTCAGCTTCAGCATATTGTATGTGGAACAGGTCTCGGCAGTCTTATCTCCTATATATCTTGCAATCTTGCCGGCTGCCCTGAACATTTCACCTTCACCATTTCCGCCTATATTATAAGTGTGGTTATTTATAACCATTTCCCAGAAGTTCTTAGCTATTTTATAATAGTACGGTTTTTTGTTTTGCCTGAACATTTCCATAACGCCTACGACCTGTGGAACATGCTGATTTGAGTGAATTCCTCCCAGTGTGTCAATATTTTCAGACATTGGCACATAGAGCTTATCATTGTCAAAGTATTCTGCTGCTTTCAAGTATTCCTGCTTACCGGTCAAACCATAGAGCTGAGCCATTACTTCATTTATCCCGCCAAACTCACCGGCAATATACAATGCCCACATTTTTGTCAGCTTCTCTTCCGTCAACCTGCTCAACCTGTTATACACCCAATCTCCAAGCTTTGTGCATATATCAAGGGCCAGTATGTTTCCTGCAAGTAAATAGCAATCAACAAGTCCCGCCATTATTTTATGCAAAGTGTAATAAGGCGCCCAGATTTTTGGATATGTGGTCAGCTCCTCCAGCTTATCAAATTGTTCTTCCGAATAACCGCTTAAAAATCCAGGATTGAATTTGCCTGAAGCAGCCATTGCATCCTGACATTTTCCCAATTCGGTAATCATGTAATCAATTTTTTTCTTAAATTTTTCATCCTTTGAGCTGGCATATGCCTGTGCTATGGCAGATAAATAATGTCCTGTTGTATGTCCTCGAAGATTGCAGTCCGGAGCATCCCAACCTTCTGCAGGCGGAGCATTTTTTGTATCCAGGCCCGATGCATCCCGGAAATTGTACAACAACTGGTCGTCATTAACGGACAAAAGGTATTGGTAGTCCCTGTCTCTTCCTGCAGCGAATACTTTATCCTCTATTGTCACACTACCTAATTCAAAAGGTCCGGCAACTCTTTCATATGGAATATTGTCGTCTTCAGCCTTTGCATCTGCTTCTGAAACAATAACCTTCACATTAGCGGCAGCTTTTAAATCTGTTCCTGTTACCGTACCATAGACTTTAAAGTCTCCCTGCTTCCGGTAACAATCCACATTGATTTGCTCCCACTCAAGCTCTGCTATACCAAAGGTTCCGTCATCCTTCTCAACTATGGCTACTTTTGGAAGCCTGGGAAAAAATCCCGCAAGAGTTTCAATATTGTATTCCCTTACTGCTATAATTGTGTGTATGCTTTCTTTCTCAAGCACCGTTACTTCAAATTCTCTTGTATCTGTAAACTGGCCTTTGGTTATGGTAGCCACCAGAGCAACAACTGCATTGCCTTTTCCGGCCTCAGGTCTTGTAACCTTACCGTCATTGCTTAAGGCATTCAGATATTTTGATTCCCATGAAATTTTTGAACCATGTTTGCCCTCTGAAGGTAATTTCAAATCTGCCTCTACAGTAAATATATTTCCAAGATATATACTGGCTTTATCTGCTTTGACAATATCACTGTCTGACATTTTATATGACAACTCTGTCATTATTTGTTCTCCCCCTTCGAAAATATTGGATATATTAACTTAACTTTACTCCGGTGCTTACTGTTTCCCCGCCGATCTGACGATTCTGACCGGTACTGTTGATTGCCTTGAAGGTATCATAACTGCTCTTTCCCTTGAAAAATCTTCTGAAGTTAACATACGGTCACCTGCCCAGACATTGTATAAGCCCTCCGGGAGGCCGGACAATTTTATGTCAATTACTGCTTCCGAACCCGTTGAAGTTTCCTTCATTGGAGCTTCAACAATTAAACTGATTTCCGAAAAAGCATCTCCTAAAAACACCGGATGTCCCGAAGAAATCTGTCCGTTTTCTATATATAAATGCATACGGCAACTATTATAAAGGACATGCAGCCTTTTACGCAGGCCATCCTTCATTGTAATTTCCATACCATGGTCAAGTTTTTTTAAATCTCCGCCATAGCAATACAAGCCGAATTCCGGATCGTCAGCAAGAATGGTGGCCGCACATCTGAGTGCCCCGGTAAAGCCCAGATCTATTTCACAGGAATAGTACCAGGACCCCCGGTGATGCTCCTGATCAAGCCATGTAATGCCATAGGGTGCAGGTTCGAAGCCTCCCCCGGCCCCTCCGTCATTTTCTTTACCGGGAAACCAATATCCAAAATTGCTTTCCTCAGTTCCTGTATTCATAAGCGCCCATGAGCTTAGATACGATGCATAGCCAAGTCTTAAATACGGGTACGGGTCAGCACATATATGGAGAGCATAATCCAGAATGGACCAGCCTCCCATTTGAGCCATATAACTTAAGGTATATTCAGCATTCCCACTCGCACGGTAGTCACTGCCCAGCAGGAAATATGACGGTTCCAGCCAGCCACGGCAGGCAATGTTGCATTTCATCTGCATTTCCATAAACCTGTATGCATCGTCATATAAAATGACTTCCTTCTTATCTGCCGTTTTATCAATAGACTGGGAAGAGTTTTGTAGTGCATACTTTGCAAATGCATGAGTTGACTCAAAGCCTGTTGAATCAAAAGGATACTCTGAACCAAAAACATCAGGCTTTTCATTTACAAAACAGCGTACTTTTTTATCCCAGTGGTTTTTCAACCTGTATGCCTTTTCATTCATACCTGCTCTGTTCAATTCATTTATCATGTCTTCAATAACCAACTCGTTATATAAACCTGTATGATATGCAGACCAGTCACCAGTTTCTACCGGTATGGCAAACATAGCCAGGGCAGTCCTATAGGCACGTTCAAGATATTGCTCCTTTTCCAGATATGTATCTATATGCGGGAAATTTCGGGCAACTAAATACATACTCCAGTACATAAGAATTATATGAGGATAATCATAAATTCTCCATATATGAAGCCTTCCTTTTTTCCCCGGATCGGTACTGCACCGGTTCGTCTTCCAGTCAGGAATTCCATAAATACCGTATGAATATTCTTCCTGTTCGGTTCTTTGAAGACCTCCCCATACAAAATGACGGATGTAGTAATCAATTGCTTCAACTTCTTCCTGTACGGGCATTTCAGCATTTTTTGCCGCAAGAAAGGACGGCTTTGACAATCCGGGATCATCACAGGTTACCTCGTATATTCTCCAGCCCTTAATACGGTCATAGTTATCCGGACCCAGCAGCACCTTGGTTTCCATATTCCATTCGCATAACAGCCCATTATACCAGAGCTCATTATCACGGCACTGGGCTTTCCTGATGAAATCAGCCCTTTTACTTATGAGAGTTTCTATGGGTTCTGTCACAAAAAACTCCAAAACAAGGTGTTTGCCATTACCATAATGAACAGTCAGAAGATTCTCTCCGAACTTTTCAAATTTAACTTTATAGATATAAGCATTTCCATTACAATGTATGAATCGCAAATCTGTCCTGTCAGGATATTCAGGCTCAATACCCTGGACTTTTTCATTTGTTTTGAGTGAAAAAGTTGCTGACAAGTCATTTGGAACAGTCATTCCGGGAATGACCGTCACGTCAATAAGGCCATTTTCTACTATCAGCCTGCGCACTCCCTCATAGTCAGAAGCCCACCGGAATTTGTAAACGTTGGAAATAACAGCATTTTCGCCATTTGGAAGCAAAGAAATGCTGGTATGCTTCTGACGCCAATTGCTGTCTTTTGCTTTTTCAGCCGAACCACTTGCTGCCGAACCACTTGCTGCCGAATATATAAATGCCCTGTATAAATTTACATTGTCAACTGAAGTATCAGAATGCATTTCATAGTATTCAAATTTGGAATCCCCGTCACAGCGGGTCCAGAATATATAAGAACCGTGACCCGATATAAAACTGTGACGCATAACGCTATCCCCTGCTTTTTTCCCCCAGTCAAAAGAGGAATTCATTGGCAAATCCATTGCAACATCGCCTATTTCAATGATTTCACCGCTGATATTTTTTATATTGATGCTGTAAAGCAAGCAATCCTTATCTGCTCGGAAACCAATATCCACAGTCAGATCAGCTGTAGGTCCAAATCCAACATCATACCTTGCAGAAAACCCGGGAATATCCGGATTATAAGTGAATTCCAGTGTTTTATAAGAGTTGTTCAGTGTATGATAAGACCAGTCATTCCCGGTTTTCCTGTAAGCGATTATTATGTCTCCAAAACGTAAGCCTTGCAGTATGAATTCAGTGTTCCCTGTATCAGCGCTGTTTTTAAGGCTTACAACAGCACCTTCCTCATACTTGATTTCAAAACTGTCATTTTTTAGAATCTGCTGCTCCATATATTTCATTATTTCATCTCCAAATAAGAACTATCCCTTTACAGCACCGATTGTAATACCACCGATAAAGTACTTCTGAAGGAACGGATATACCAGAAGGATTGGCACGGTAACCACAACAGTAGTTGCAGCTCTGAAGGTCAAAGGTCTGAGATTTTTAAATCTCGACTGGATTAACATTTCATTTTGCAGATTTTGCACCATATCCATCTCAAGCAGTAATCTTCTCAGATATATTTGAAGTGTATCCCATTTTCCTGAAGGATTATATATCATAACATCAAACCAAGCATTCCAGTGCTGAACTGCAAGATATACAGCTACCGCTGCAAACACAGGGAGAGATATGGGTATTATTATCTGAATGTATATTCTCAGCTCGCTGCAGCCATCTATTCTCGGAGCTTCTATCATGGATTCGGGCAAATTCTGAATATATGATGCAATTAATAGCATGTAATATGCATTAACCAAGCCGGGTATCCAGTAAACATTGAAACTGTTTGTCAGACCGAGATTGCTTATGAGAAGGTACGTAGGTATCAGTCCGCCGCTGAAATACATTGTGATGACAAATAACACTCTTATAAACTTTCTGCCTGAAAAATCTCTCAAAGTAACAATGTAAGCAAGAAGTCCAGTCGCAAAGAGACAGGTGCAGGTACCTACAACAACTCTCAGTATAGAAATAAGAGCACCTTTAAGCATCTTTGGATTCTGAATCAACCAATGATAAGCATCCAGTGATATTTTTCTTGGAAAGAAGTACAAACCACCTCTCATGGCATCAGTTCCGTCATTGAATGAAATAATCAGCTGATTATAAAAAGGATATATAACAAAAAAACAAAAAGCCATCATAAACACAATATTAAATATATCAAACAGCCTGCCCGTAACAGTATTCTTATAATATTTTTGCATTATTCCACCCCCTTAAATAATTGATAGATCGCTAACTTTTTTAGAGATCTTATTTGCAATCAATACAAGGCCCAGACCAATAACTGATTTCATGAGACCGATCGCAGCACCATATGAGTAACGACCGAGCTGAATTCCGTATCTGTACGCATATGTGTCAATTACATCATAATAATCTCTGGTCTGATTATTTCCTATTAAGAGCTGCTGTTCAAATCCTGCGTTCAGAATACCACCGATTTGCAAAATAAATAGAAGCACAATGGTTGTCTTAATACCAGGCAACAGAATATGCCAGATCATACCGAAACGTCCCAGTCCGTCAACAGCACCGGCTTGATAAAGCTCTTCATCAATTCCTGCTATTGCAGATAAATAAATTATTGAACCCCAGCCGATTCCCTTCCAGATATTTGATATTGTAATCAATCCCCAGAAATATTCACCTTTACTGAGAAAAGCCACAGGTTCATTCACTACTCCCAGCATTTTTAAAACCTCATTTAAAACACCGTCTGTGCCTAAAGTAGTAAACATTATACTTGAAACAACAACCCAGGATACAAAGTGAGGCATATATGAAACAGTTTGAGCAAATTTCTTAAACCGTTTAAGTGCAAGTTCATTTATAAGAATTGCAAGTATTATAGGAGCCGGAAACCCAAACAATAGGTCCAGTCCACTTATAGCTAATGTATTTCTTAAAACTAAAAACAAATCTGGTGATTCCAGAAACTGCATGAAGTACTTTAATCCAACCCACTGGCAATCCAAAAACGGTTTACCGGGAATATATTTCATAAATGCAATAATAATTCCATACATAGGGTAATATGCGAAGGTAGCAACCCATGCTACCAAGGGAATACACAGAATCCACAGCTGCCTTTCCTTCTTTACTCTTCTTATAATACGCCTGAATTTGCTTTGCTTTGGTTTAACGGGCATATTGTCAATAATAATCTCACTCATATTCCAGCTCTTCCCTTTCAGTATTTTTATGAAGTGATATAAATAAATATAAAATACATACCATATTAAGAAAATTTCTACAAAATTACTTATAAATCTTTTATCAATAATCAAATTTTTTTATTGTTTTGTATAAAGAGGGAGTCTGGAATACAACTCCCTCTTTTTCATTAGTTATTAATTGTGTATAAGATTTTACTTCCAGGCTTCCAAATTCTTTTTATACGCATCTGAATAGAATTTCTCTACTTCTTTGAGACCTGCCTTGTTTGCCTTGTCTCTCATTTCCATAAATTTAGCAACACACTCTTGTTCTGTTTTTGCCATAACTGCATTGGCAAAACCTGTAAGGTAAATATCCTTAACCTGCTGATTCTTAACTGTAACTGGATCATCAGAAGGAAGTGAAATTGCATAGTAAGCTGAGAAGTCGAAGATTGTGTCCTTAAGATTTTCATCTTTTTGTTTGAACCATTTGCTTGGGAAGTTCTGATCTATCCAGGCCTGAGTACCATCCCCATGTTTCTGTTGCCCCATAACCATCCATAAAGCTGTTCCACCGTTCAAATCGAATGGAGCCCAGACAAAAGTACTGTCTTCAAGCTTTTTGCTTTCGTTCTGATTCCATGACCATTCGCCTGCATCAGAAATATTCCATACAGAGGTATCAGAGTTTGGAACACCCCATGACAACAGCTTGGTTCCCATGTCCGATACTTCAAAATTCCACCACTTCATTACATTTTCAGGTTGGGTACATTTGTCGGTAATAATTGTTCTGCCCCATCCCATTGTGCTCTTTGGATTGAGATATGATTTCTCTGCGCTTGGAGCCTTAATGTTATAGTGAGGATAACGCATATCATCGTTATAATCCTTTTTGGTTTTAATCCATGTCATGTTACCAAAATCCTTGGTTACCCACCAGTTTGCAAAATGACCTGCATATCTTTCATTTGAACATTTTGCACCCCAGTCATCTCTTTTTTGAGTAAAGGAATCAGGATCCAGCAAACCTTCACGTGCAAACTTGTTATACCATTTTGTAAATTCAAGACCTTCATCAGTGTTGACCCAGTGGGTTAATGAGTTATCGGAACCTTCTTTCCAACCGTATTTCAATCCCCATATACCACCGAGCTGTTCATGGATTTTATCATCCTTCCAGGTTCCTAATGCATATACCTTTTCACCGGTAGCATTTGTCGGATGTTTTTCCACAAGTTTCTTCAATACATCAAAGTATTCATCCGGTGTTTTAAATTCAGGTGAACCGATTTCCTTATACCAGTCAAGTCTTACCTGAGCTGCTGCATCTGCAATCGGAAGCAGTCCCCAGCCTACAGGGAGATTGTATATCTTTCCATCTTCATTTTCATATCTCTTTAAGTAATCGCCCATCTGCTTTCTTACTTCAGGTCCGTATTCATCAATTAACGGAGTTAATTCCTGGGCCTTTTCAAGGTCTATCCACTTTTGAGCTTCTGTAACCGACATATTTGAGATTACTTCCGGATAGTCATTGGATGCAAGCATCAGATTGAGCTTTTCAACCATATCTGTGTCATAAACTATCTTGTTTAATTTCACATTGAACTTTTCCAGCAAAAGATCGCTGATAAGCTTGGAATTCTTTGCAACAGTATCAGGATTGTCCTGACCGACATAATAGGATATCTCGATTGTCTTTTCAGGAACTTCCCAACCATATTCGTTAACTTTCCCTGTAGCTGACGATGTAGATTGTGAACTTGTTGCTGTTGATACTGCACTTTTGTCTCCTCCGCCTCCGCAGCCCGCTACAGCTGTCAGCACGAAAGCTAAAGTGAGTAACATAACACTTAATCTTTTCATACAATTCCTCCTGTGATTTAATTATTGATATACTAATAATATAGCAGTTAAAAATTTTGATGTCAGTTGAATATATTTGTTTTTAGTGTAATTTTACTACAAGAAGTTGAAAATTTTGAGTATTTTTTGTATAGTATAATTATAATAATTTAATTACAAGTAAAATTTAGGTTAAAAAATTTCATAAAATTAGCAGGATTGGTAAAATATTATGTTAAGAATACTACAGACACTACACAGTTCAAGTTTCAAGGCTAAGCTTTTGTTTTCCTATGTTCTTTTAATAACCATTCCACTGACTATAAGCAGTCTCCTGGTATATCAGCAGTTCAGGATATATTTGAGCGAGAACTCCACTACAATGATTTCTCAGAGGCTGAACCAGGAGACCAACAACATAAATCAAACCTTAACTTCTATTGAGAATATTGGTTTTCAACTGTCATCGGATTCTTTTTTGACAGCATACCTCAATGAACAGCATGTTCCTTTAAACAATGATTCCTACATTACTATGACAAACAAAATTTCGCCTATGTTAAAGTGGTTCAAAAATACAAATCGAAATATAAGTAAAATCAATATAATAACATTAAATGACAGTATCTCTGAGATCGATTCCTTTGTTCATTCCTCAGGCTTTGAATATGAGGCATGGTTTATGGAAGTTAAGAAGAACACAAGTCTGGGCTTGCCTTACTGGGAAAAGTATCATGAACAGCGTGCTTATAGAAAGGTAGATACGCTTAACCCTGCTACAACACCAATTTTTTCATTGTTCTGCATAATAAACCCGGTTTATAAGACATCCGCATCATATTTGGAACTGGAAGTGAACCCAAAACTGCTTTTTGGCTCCCTTAATGTGTCACCGGTTGGAAAAAGCGGTTACCTTGCCGTTTTAGACGGCTCAGGAAATATTATATCGGGGAAAAATACTCCGTTACTTAAGTCGCTGATAGAAAATAAAGATTTAAACAAACTGCTCAAGACATCCAAAGGTGAGTATACATATACCTTTGACGGAAATGACTACTTTATTAAATTTCAGGAAATTAAAAAGCTGGGTGTTTATGTGGCAAGTATTGTTTCCACTGCTGAAATTGAAGAATTATTTGATTCTTCAAAAAGAAGTTATATAATTACAATTATAGTCACATTCATTCTGCTCCTGGTACTCGCGTACTATCTGGGATATTTTATGACCAAAAAAATAAAAAAATTATCAACTGCATTTATATCCTTCCAGGGCGGAAACTTTAACACAAGGATTGAAGTCAACGGCTCGGATGAACTGGACAAATTAAGCTCAGACTTTAATAACATGGCCTTTAACATTCAAGATCTTATTAATAAGGTATACAAGGCTGAAATAGCTCAAAGAAAATCTGAATTGTCGGCATTACAATCCCAGATCAAACCTCATTTTATTTTTAACACCCTGGAATCCTTGAAAATGACTGCTGAACTCCATGATGAAGAAGAAATTTCAGACGGTCTGACTGCACTTGGTAATCTTATCAGACAAAATATACATACAGGTAATCACCTGATAAGTGTAGAAAGCGAATTGGAGAACCTGGCAGACTATATAAAGATTCAAAATCTGATACGCAACAACACAATAAAAGTTGAGTTTATTATTCAGGATGAAATACGCCAGGCTGCTATTCTGAATCTGGTATTGCAGCCTCTCGTAGAAAATTGCATTATTCACGGATTTCGAAGCAATCAGGAATTCCTTGAGATTTCAATTTGCGGCAAACTGGTAGAAGACAGTATAATCTTTACAATCAGTGACAACGGCAAAGGTATTGACCTCCGGCAGCTGCAAATATTGAACAGGAATCTGGAGAACAGTTTAAACGACAGCAACAATAGTTCAACCGGAACAGGTATCGGACTGATGAATGTAAACCGCCGGATAAAGCTCTATTTTGGAGATGAATTCGGTATATGTATTGAAAGCAACTGTAACGAAGGTACTACCATAACTGTCAATATCCCTTTTTCATTATAATAAATGCAACCGGGATTAAATATAGGAGGTCAACCATTATGTACAGCATTTTAATCGTAGAAGATGACAATAATATAAGAAAAGGCCTTGCAAAAATAATCAGAAAAATGGAACTGCCCATTGAAAATATTTTCGAAGCAGAGAATGGCAAAGATGCCATCGATTCTATTGCTCAAAATAATCCGCAAATTGTAATTTCAGACATTAAAATGCCTCACCTTAACGGGCTGGATTTTGTTGAACACATGAAGAAGTCAGGTTCCAGTGCCAAATTTGTGATCTTAAGCGGCTATGGAGAATTTTCTTATGCTCAGAGAGCAATTAGCTGTAATGTTTCAGATTATTTATTAAAGCCTGTAAAAAAGGATAAACTTTATGATACGCTGAAAAGACTGATTGAACAGCTTAAGCAGGAAGAACAGGACTGGTTTCAAAAATTGGACAATGTTAAAAAAATAAAACAATACCATAACGTTATTTTAAAAGAAATAATGGAAGGCTATCATAAATCCGACGATATAAATTTGATTGTATCAAGTGCCGATATTGTTTTTCCAAAAGAAGGCTTTGCAATTTTGTGTATTCATTGCAGAACAATTAACGACATACTTTTGGATTTTCTGGATAAGCATGCTGATCGCTTACATTTATTTTATCGCTATATTACCAGCTATAATAATATCATTTGCATGCTTAACATTGATAAGGAGGAATATGAAACTTTACTTCCGGTTATTATGGAGTACACCTCTGCCTATTCTGACTTGTATATGGAAATAGTCTATTCAGCTTTAAGTGAATGGTCAAACTCGATCACCAGTCTTGCTGATATGGTCAGAAATGCACGGAACGCATTGGATTACAGATTATTGCAGTATTCAACCCATATTTTCCTGTACAATGAAATAAAGGAAAATACAATTTTAAATCCCACTTTGAATACTTACTATGAGGAAATACTGAATGCAGTTAATAACAAGAATCCGCAGGAGCTTTATATGAGCATTGATCACCTCTTCAATTTTTTAATCCGGTTAAAGCCTGTTACACCTGCATTAATCAAAAGCTCTGTAGAAAACCTTGTCAACTATTATTTACCCACTGAAAAGAAAAAGCTGTTTATTAACAATTTGAATATTGAATACCTCTATCAATCATCTGAATCTCTGGTGGATTTCAGTATCAATCTGAAGCAAACATTCAGCAGTATTTGTAAAATTGAAAATAATTATAATGAAAAGAGATTTACTAATAAAATCACAGCAGCAATAAAATATATCGAAGAAAACTATATAAATAATTTAAGTCTCGAGGAAGTTGCCACGTATATTAACATGAACACCAGCTATTTCAGTAATATTTTTAAGAAAGAGACAGGGATGTATTTTTCAGATTTTGTTCAAAAAATTCGTGTTGAGAAGTCTAAAGGCCTTTTAGTACAGCCAAAGCTCAAAATTTATGAAATAGCTGAGAAGGTTGGTTTCACGGATGAAAAGTATTATTTTAAAATTTTTAAGAAAATAACCGGAATAACACCTACCCAATACCGTAACCAGTTATTCTCCGAAGAAGAACAGCTCTTCGAAAAGGAAGTTTTATAGGTTCACATACACTTGCACAAGAAAAACACCGGATCCCCTCAGCAGAGGGATCCGGTGTTTTTTAGAGGGATCTATCTATTTTACTAAATTCAACTACAAATCATTTATGATTTATTGCTGAAAACTTTGTTTGCTAATTCCATGGTGAATTATTTAAAAATCACCATGGAGTTGATAAATAATATTTAATTGCCTGCAACAGCTGAATTTGCTTTACTTCTTTGAAATGCTGCGTGTGTTCTTTTTCAGCCACTCTTTTTCATCACTGTCCAGATAAGGGGAAAGTCTTTCATATACTTTGTCATGATAATTATTTACCCATTTGATTTCATGGTCGGTTAATAATTCCGGATTAATCCCCTTTAAGCTTATAGGGCAATAGGATATTGGTTCAAACCGCAAAAATTGTCCGTATTCGCTCTTTTCATCCTCAATAACCAGAACCATGTTTTCTATCCTTACTCCATGTTTGCCTTCCCTGTAAATTCCCGGTTCTATTGTTATTATCATGCCCTTTTCCAATTTCACCTTGTTCGGCACCTGGCTGAATCCATGTGGTCCTTCATGGACACTTAAACAGTAGCCTACTCCATGACCTGTACCGCATTTATAGTCCAATCCGATTTCCCATAAAGGTTTTCTTGCAAGAATATCAAGATTTGAGCCTGTAGCCCCATATAAGAATTTTGCGGATGACAGAGAAATATTTGCTTTCAGTACCATTGTAAAATCGAAGATTTCCTCATCACTGACATCATCAAAAACGACTGTACGGGTAATATCAGTAGTACCGTTTAAATACTGCCCTCCCGAATCAACAACCATCAGTCCTTTATTTTCAAGCACGTATCTGCTCTCTTCTGTAGCAGTATAATGCATCATCGCTCCATGTTCCTTATAGCCTGCAATGGTCTTAAAGCTTGGACCCAGACTGTTGCGCTGCTGTCTCCTGAAGAACTCGAGTTTTTCATCAACAGTTATTTCACTGACTTCTTCCTTTTCTACATTATTCTCAAGCCATATTAAAAACTTGACCATGGCAATACCGTCGCTTATTTGGCATTGTCTGATATTGGTCAATTCGGTCTCATTTTTTACACCCTTCAGTATGGTTGTAATTTCATCTATCTCGATCTTCTTACAGCCAGGGTTTATGGAATCAAAGATCCAGCGATTGGTTCTTTTTGAATCAAACGCAACTCCCTGAGCTTTATCCAGTTTGGCAAGTTTGTCTTTGATATCCTCATATTCCAATACTTCTACATTGTTTTCATTTAATTTCTTTTTTACATTCAAGGGCACCTTATTGCTATTAATAAACAGAAAGGCTTCGGTCATTGAAATCAACGCATAGCTAACAGTAACAGAGACATATGGAACATCATCACCTCTGATATTGAACAGCCATGCAATATCATCCAGGCTGCTTAGTGCATAATAACCTGCATTGACTTTTTTCATTTCATCACGTACCTTGTTGATCTTTTCCAATGCAGAGAGACCGGTAAAACAAATATCATGTGAAAAAACCTGTGTTGCAGGAATTTCGGGACGATCCTTCCAGATTTCATCGATCAAATCATGTTGAGCATTAATAGTTATACCTTTATTTGAAAACTTGTCTTCCATTTCCTTGTATGTAAATTGTGAAATCATCTTACCTGAGAACCCAACACATTCACCTTGTTTTAAAACACTTTCTATCCATTCCGTATATGTAGGTACTCCTGTATTTCCCATTTTGAACAGTTTAATTTCAGTTCCTTCAAGCTGATTTTCAGCCTGTATGAAATATCTTCCGTCAGTCCATAAGCCGCTTTCTTTTTTTGTAACTACAAAAGTACCCGCCGAACCAGTAAAACCTGATATCCAGCTTCTTGCCTTCCAATGCTCTGCAACATATTCACTCATATGAGGATCGGGACTTGGAACAATATAGGCATCCAGACCATAGTGATCAAGCAGTTTTCTTAATTCAAGTATCTTTTCATTTACGTTCATAAATATACTTCCTTTCAGAAAATAATAACTATCGCTTCAAATACTTTTTATTATTTATATCTTCTCAAATTCCCAGGCTTTCTTATTACAAGCGTCTATTGCTTCATCAACGGCATTCCTGATTCTATTCTGGTTAAACAATACTGATGTATTATCAGGCAAATCCATACTTACACTCAGTTCATTGACAGGGGAATCAATATTCTGCCGGTCCTCAAGATACATTTTTGCCGAGCCAAGTATTGATTGGGCAGATATTTTGTATGCCAGCTCCAGGGGAAGTCCGGTTTTCACTGCAGAGGCTGCCATAGCTTCCAGCAGCATAAAAACATATGCGGGACTGCTGGCCGTGAGGGAAATAACAGTACTGAGAAGGCTTTCATCCATTTCTTCCACTCTGCCGAATTCTTCAAATAATAATTTGACATATTTGATATCTGAATCTTCCATTCCGGCATTATATGTAATAATTGTCATACCTTCCCCTACAAGCACCGGTAAATTCGGCATGGCACGGAATATCCTGCTTCCGGTTCCCAAAATATCTTCGAAAACCTTAATGGTGACTCCGGCTGCAAGTGTTATCAGCAGCTTGTTACCAAAACTCTCCTTGATTTCTTCGATAACATTTTTTATGCTTTGGGGTTTTACTGCCATAACAATAACATCTGAGCTAGCTGCAAGTTCGGTATTGTTTTTACATATTGATATCCCCGTCTCATCCCGCAGCTCCCTGAGTTTATCCATATGACTGTTATTCGATGCATATATATTAGCTGCTTTTGTAAAACCTGATTTAACTAGTGCCCTGATCATGGCTGATCCTATGCTGCCAACACCGATAAAACCAATTTTTCTCTCCATATGCCTCCTCCATTTTCATTCTGACAATTATTCCGATGTCCTGTAACGACACAAATATCAAATAAAACTAATGTCCTCAAAAAGGCAATACATAATTTAACATTACTAAATACAATTTTAGCATACGTAATATTTTAGTCAATAATATTCCTTTTGCATTTTAGATATAAATTAACAATATTTCTTCAAAAATAAGATAGATTAACGATAAATTGATTTATTAATACATTTTTTATTGGTAAAGTATTCATTTATATTAAAATTTGATATAATATATGTAAAATATGTATACTCAGCATAAAACGGAGGATGATTATGTTTTCTGAAATTGGCTCTAAAATAAACAAACTGCGGCTGGACAAAAAACTTACTTTGAAGGAATTAAGCCAGCTTACCAATTTGTCGGTAGGTTTTTTATCCCAGCTGGAAAGAGGATTGACTACTGTAGCCATTGACTCTCTCGATAATATTGCAAAAGCTTTAGGCGTAGATATAAATTACTTCTTCACTCTTACCAAGGAACAGAGCAGGTTTATTCAGAAGAGTTATGAACGGGAAGTCATATTTATGGATAAGGATAACTTCATACAATATCATTTATCCCACAGCCTCGGTGATAAAAAAATGTTTCCCCGTCTGGTGGAGGTTTATCCAAAGAGAGATAATGAAACTGTACTCACATATGCCCATGAAGGTGAGGAATTCATTTATATTCTCGAAGGTATATTGACCTATTATTACGACGGCGAAAAAAATGAATTATACCCCGGCGATTCAGTTCATATCCGTTCTACTTCCTCCCACAACTGGGAAAATAATACCAACAAAATAGTCAAGTTGTTGATGGTCAGCACACCTAACCGCTTTGCAGAAAATCCCGAAGAATCTCCTGCTCAGACAGAATAAGGATTTACTTGCAGACACCGAATATTCTTTTCGCTATACTGGCTCCTGTGGGTGTTGAAGCCAGTCCTCCCTCGGCAGTTTCCTTTAAACACACAGGCATAAGATCTCCGATTGACTTCATTGCATCGATTACTTCATCTGCAGGAATTACACTTTCTATTCCTGCCAGAGCCATATCTGCAGCCACAAATGCATTTGCAACCCCTGCTGCATTGCGCTTGACACAGGGAACCTCCACAAGTCCGGCAACCGGGTCACATACAAGTCCAAGTACATTCTTCAGCGAAATTGCACAGGCATTTGCTGCCATTTGCGGTGTACCTCCTGCAATTTCCACCAGAGCAGCAGCCGCCATAGCAGATGCACTTCCACATTCAGCCTGGCAGCCACCCTCGGCACCTGAAAGACTTGCCCTGCAGGATATGACCTGTCCTATGCCGGCTGAAGTAAAAAGTGCCATAACAACCTTTTCTTTACTTAAATTTTTCTCTTCCATCACAGTAACCAGCGCAGCCGGTATTATTCCGCAGGAACCAGCTGTAGGAGCTGCAACAATTCTTCCCATGCAGGCATTTACCTCAGCAACTGCTACAGCCCTAAGTATGGCTGAATCCATCACTTTGCCTGCCAGCGTCTTACCTTCCTGTATGGCCTTTTTCAATTTGACAGCATCTCCACCCACCAGCCCGGAGTCGGATTTTAAAGAGGAATTAATTCCTTTTGTAACGGATTCGCACATTACATCAAAAATGTATGCCATTTCATTAATCAGGTCTTTAGCTGTTTTCCCCGACCGAAGCATCTGATCCTCAAGCACAATATCCGATATGGTTTTGTCATACTGTAATGCCAGCTCCAGTAGTTCTTTCAATGACTCATATTTTAACATAGCTTCTTTCCTTTTACGTCTATAGTGGTTTTATTGATACTGCTTTAATGATGTTTGGAAGGTGGTTTACAGAAACCGTTAATTCACTGCTCAACTCCTGATCGGCTTCAATGACCATAATAGCACAGCCACCCCGATCAGATCTGTAAACTTTCATTTGAGCTATATTAATTACATCCTGTGCAAGCAAATTTGTTACAGAAGCAATTGTACCCGGCGTATCCATGTGCTGGATTACTAAGGTGTTATACTGGCCGTTAAAGTTCACATCCAGTCCGTCAACACTTTTGATTACAATGTTTCCGCCCCCCACTGACGCTCCTGTTATAGAAAGTTTTTTCCCCGATACTCCTGTCAGTTCCAGCACAGCAGTATTGGGATGTGCATCTTTTAAGGAGACAAACTCAAAGCTACAGGAAAGCCCTGCATTGGCTGCAATTTCAAGACTGTTGCCAAGTCTGCCGTCATCAATTTCCATTCCCAGCAAACCACCCACTATAGCCCTGTCCGTTCCATGGCCTCTATATGTTCTCGCAAAAGAGCCATGCAGTTTTATCAATGCACTGTCCAGCGTCTCTCCCAGCATTATCCTGGCTATCTTTCCAATTCTCACAGCACCGGCGGTATGCGAACTTGAGGGGCCCACCATAACCGGACCGATAATATTAAAAACATTCACATACATTCCCCCAATGAATACATATCCTCTTTACTATTTCCTTAACAAGAACAAATACCTGAGATTTTTTATAAATCAAATTCTATATTGAATAAGGGCGTATGCTGCTGTGCTCCATAGACGTCGGTTTCACCAAGTTCGCCTGAGCAAATCGGCCTTTCAATTGTTGCCTTTATGGCCTTTGCCGGTTTGAATTCCACAATATTGATTACCTTTTCTACAGGTATGCCGTACAGTCCTGCTATTAATTCCTTATTTATAACCTCTGCTGCACAAGCTTTTTCAAAAACATCCCATTCCTTAAAAATAATATCAAAAGTCAATTCATAAGGACCTGAGTTTTTACTTCTTATTACATAGGCCGCATCAATCAGCTTCATGTTAACCTCCTAATAAAGTCATGTAAAAATCATGGCTTTGAGCCGCATAGCGGCCGCAAAATATTTATGAAACTCTTTCAAGTTATTTACTGCTCTATGGACGGGATCAATTCAATAGGAAACAGTTCTGTCGGATCAGATACTTCAATCAGGTGATATATACTGAAGGCATATACTTCTCCGGCCTTAAAATCAGACGGAGAATATGGAAATGCCAGATTTCCTGCAGTTGATATCCTGCCTTCATAGCCGTAATGGAGCATAGTCGATCTTGCAAAGCTGCATATTGTATTTGCTGTGGATTGATCTCCTGCCACTGCTTCTATGATGATTCCCAGCTCATGGGATTTAATTTCCTTCTCAGGCTCAAGATCACCCATAACTCCATTTTTGCCATAAATTTTAAAGTCAAGGCGGTAATCCATTTTTAAATCCTTAAAGTTATCAGTTACTCTTGCTCTTACTCCTGCAATTATTTCATCAATTTTACTAATAAAAATGGGATCTCGCACACCTGCCACAGAAACGGTTCTATATCCGACTTTTTTAACACCTTCCAGCTTAATGGTATATTTTTCAGAAGGTACAAATTTACTTCCGGATACCTTAACAGCCCTATCCCCATCCTGTTCAAACTTTGTGTCCACCAGATCCAAAACACCACCTGGTCCCGGGAGTATATACGGATTTGTTTTTTCATACAAAGTATGAGCAGCCACTGAAAGGGTTGTACACTTTCTTATTGGGTTTAAGGCTTCAACCACGAAATTATCCTTGTTCAGGTATCCCATCATGCAGTCGCTGCCACTTCCCGGTGTTGCTGCAATACATGCGCACTCCAGTATCTTTCCCATATGAATGGCCAATCCTCTGTCATAGCCCTTTTTTACGGCAAGTGCTGCAAATACTGCAGGATCATAGGCCCTTCCGGCCAGGATAACCTGGGCATCCATATCAAGTGCTTCGATAAATGGCTCTACTCCCATCTGACCCACTATTCTTTCAGTTTTGTGTAGTTCCTCTTCTGTCAGTTCAGGTGCCGGATGAAGCGGTGACACCTTACCTTTTTTCAGCATGTCAAGCACATGCTCCTTATCTATTTCAGCATTTATAACCGCTATTTTAAAGTTCAGACCCTTCTCAAAAGCAATCTCTCTTACTATGTTGATATTCCAATTGAGATGAGGATCACCACCACAGCCGCCGGCTGTACCAATGATAACAGGTATACCTTCCTTTATGGCTGCAGTGATCATAATATCAAGATCCCTTTTAACGGCATTCCTGTCCGTAAATGAAACTCCGGCACCCAGATAATAGGGTCCGGGGTCGGTAGAACCCGCATCTACCGCAATTACATCAGGATGCCTCTTCATTCCCTCTTCAAAGGATTCTACCGGAAAGCCATAACCCAGTATAGCTGTCGGAGATAATACGCGCAATCCTTCCATTGTAAATATGCCCCCTTTATTTTTATTGCACCTCTCAGCTGTTTGCCCGGCAAACAGCCAGATGTGCATCAGCATTTAAGACTATAGATTTCAGGCCATTCTGTTGCGAAGGGCCAGGATTCTTTGCATCTCATTGTATACAATCATGAACCCTTCATCCACACCCATACCCGGTTTGGCCAGAATTTGATCCGGTTTTGTTGCCATAGCCAGGTGAACGCATACCTGAGCCGAGCGGTCTGTTTCATTGCAGGTACCGCCCTGATAAGCACCAATACCCTTTTCCTTACAATATAGCACAGCTTCAACTATGTTATTGATTCCTCCGAGGTCGGGTGTTTTAATCTGGATCATATGACCTGCCCTGTTATCTGCGAAATATTTGATATCTTCCCAGGTATTGCACCATTCATCGGCAACGATCTGCAGACTCATTTTTTCTGCATCTATCATTGCAGTTATTTCTTTAAGTGCCAGCATCTGCTTTTCACGGTCATCCATATCCATTGGCCCTTCAATTCTGAGTTTCAGCGGATATGCTGCTTTTTCAAGCTTCTTAAGATATTCCAGTACCTTTTTATTGTCATTGTCAAATGCAATTCCAATTGTTCCATATACATCAATATGGAGCACAGGCTCATAGCTGTCGTCAGGTTTTAATTCCTCTACCCTGTTCTTTAGCCATTCAACATATTTCAGCAGCAATTCCCCCTGTTTCCCCAGCTTTGACTCAACATTGTTTATCAAACCGTGTGGAAGGACACATGCACCCTTTAGAATCATTTTGTCAACATTTTCATAACGGTTATCTCCGGACTGTGTAAATATGGGGATCTCTCTGTCAGATACTTCGGTATTGTATTCGTCGGCTATAACTTCTGCCATGAGAAGTTTTCTGCTCTTTGCCACAGCATCCAGAATCGCCTGGGTAATTCCGTAGCGTAACGCCGTATGTATTTTCTTACCGGTGTTTCCATCGGTGAGATTGTCGATTTCTTCTGCCATTTCTCTGAAGGTGGTAATTTCTTTTCCTTTGAGCAAAGGTGCTATCTGCCGGTTGATAACAGGTATGAAATCTTCCGCAAGAAACAATGGATCCCTACCTCCTGCACCTGAATATTGTACGGCAGCACATTCACCATATGCAATCTGCCCATCTTCCAGCAGAAGCATTACAGATATTGATTCTCCTGCCTGCCTTACGGCCGTAAAACCCTTTGTCACCGGAGTTCCTTTGTAGGCGGCACCATCCGGAACAGCACTGCTCTTAATGGCTTTCTGATCATCAAAGAAAAACCCTGTTTTCCCTCCGGAACATATCACATCCTTAATTCTCATAACACTCATCCCTTACTTTTATATTTTTAGGTTATTCAGGTTAAGAACTTATCTGAATTATATTGATACTGGTCTCTTTAAAACTATTTTGGTCTTCCAACCAGACGTCCTTTACTGATGGCATAAATATCATCTATTACCATCTGGAAACTTGCACTTCTTTTTTCAAACACCGATCTTTCTTCCATCCTTTTTAAATGGAAACTTTTTATATCATCGTTAAAAGGCACATTCCCAAAATCCAGGAATCTTATTGCTCCATTATTATCTCTTGCAGGAAGAGCCCGTCCCAGATTATATTTGCTTGGAGCAAAAGGAACATCTATTATGCCGGCTTCAAAAGCTCTTATTGTACCTTTTGCAATATCTCCCATTCCCGACTCAAATATTTTATCAACTATACATCTTGTCTCTGCCAGAATCATATTTATTTCTACTTCCAGCTCATGAGTCAATGGCATCTTTTGATCGCGAAGCATGGTCACAAGTTGTTTTGTAGCTTTCAAGCCCGATGCATTGGCTTCCTTTGTCGGTATTCCGAAGGCTTCATGTACTGACTTGACTATGACTTTTGTAGCACCCGATAAGGCAGCTGCTGCAGATCCCCAGGATATAACTCCGAAAGCCTTGGCTTCATCCTGCGGGAAACCTCCCATCCACTGGTGTAAAACAGTAGTTACGGTAACATCCTTATAGCCGTATTTTTCAAGATATTCTTCCGTTAACATTCCAAGGGTCCGTATTGCGGCCACATCCTGAATCAGATTTCCGCATTGTCCATAGCCTACCGTAATGTTTTTTACACCCTGTTCTGCTGCCAGTATACTTTCAACTATAGCAACCGAATGAGATATGCAGGGAGGAACAAGAGTTCCGGTAAGTGGTCCAAAGGGCTCTCTGTTGACAGATACGCCTGCTTCTTCATATTTTCCTATAAGTCTGTCAACATATTGCCAATCATAAATTGTCTTTTCAAGAGAGTTATTTTTTGCATAAGGAATATTGTATGATACACCACCGCCCTCATAAGAGGTAAAGCCTCCTGCAACACTTATTTCTGTCAGGAGCCTGGCATCGGGAGTACCATGCCTGACCTGTACAGGTATATTCAAAGACTCATTAACTCTACGGCAGGCGTTCACACCATGATTTACAGCAGGAAAGCCGTTTAGCATTGATCTGCTTTCTTTGACACTTTCCTTAATCCCGTTTTCGGCTTCCTCATAACGATTATGTCTGGTATAACTGTCTATTGTTGTAGGAAGCAGATCAGCTCCTCCAAAATCCTGCAGATAGCGGAGCAGTTCAATGTGATCCTCAATCAGGGCTACACCGGCTCTTGGCTGTATCAAGGTTTCTCCTGACTGCTTTGCGTCGGCAAGCTTTTTTGAAAATACCTTTTCTGCAGGAATTGCCTTTTGGTACTCAACTACTTCATCGAAGTCAACATCTTTTCCGGTAGGCCATTGTTCAAGAACGTTACTGCGGATTTCTGAAAATAAACTGTCATCCAACTTCTTATTCCTTAGCTCCATGAAATCATCTCCAACTCTTTTTTCATTATTCTTACGGCAATTCCGGGGTATTTTACGCTCAGCAAACCCATTGCTGCCAATATGTACTTTTTATCTAAATATGCCTCTGCCTTTTTTGGCTTTAATATGCCGGGATGTGCTTCATCAAACATGGCTTCCTTAAGCAGCATTGCAGGGTTGGAACAATTGATGACCGGACCGCCTGTTCCTATAATACGGCTTATCCTTCCAAGATCCTTACCTGATTGCACATACACCGACCCATAGGGTGTAAATTCCATTTCAATACTTCCTGCATGACGTTCAGTAGCCATCCTTACAGCCATGGCTGCAAGACCATGATCCAAAAGACTGATTTTTTCATTATCCACAGGAAGAATTCCTGGATTCTCGTTAACCAGACCTGTTGAATTCACAACCTCTTCACGGCTCAGACCTGACTTTTCGGCAATATTTCCAATTCCCGCAGTATCCAGAAGAGTTACCGCATTGTATCTTACTCCCAGATCCCCTTCAACTGTTCTTTTTTCTATTGGTTCGGGAAGACCTTTTAATATGACGCCAGCCATATTTGGGCTTCCGTCATTAATAGAATACACGTCGGTGGTTGCTCCGCCTACATCGACCACCAGTAAATCTCCAATTCCCTTTTCATCTTCAAAACCTGAGGAAAGGTAGTGCGCTGCATTTAGTACCGCAGACGGGGTAGGCATTAATATACCTTCGATCAGATTCTGAACTTTTGTCAGTCCTTTTGCTCTGATTATCCTTTCGAGAAAAATTTCCCTAATCAGCAATCTGGCAGGTTCAATGTTTAATTTATTGAATCTGGGCATTACATTTTCACATAACCTGGCATCCTTCTTATTTTTTGCAAGAATTTCCACTATCTCATCAGAAGCTGATTTGTTTCCTGCAACCACAACCGGGAAATCAAGTTCAATTTCAGAAATCACACGGGCATTGTGAAGTATAACCTTACTGTTTCCGCCATCTGTACCACCTGACAATAGGACGATGTCAGGTTTAAGCTCATATATTTCTTTAGCTTCCCTGGCACTCAATTCATAGCAATAGGTTTTCAAGACCTTTGCCCCGGCGCTTAAAGCGGCCATTTTAGCTGCTTCTGCCGTAAGCTCGGGTACCAGACCTACCGCAATCATTTTTAGTCCACCGGCAGCACTGCTGCATGCAAACTTACCGGAATATTCTCTTATCCCGGTTTTATTGCCCAATTCCTCTATAGCCTTTTCGAGACCCTCATTTACATCAGTCTCTATTGTGGTAAACGATTTAGCGGTGCCCAATATGCATTCGCCGTTTAAATCAACTGCTGTAACCTTGGTAAATGTACTTCCGATATCTATCAACAATACGGCATCCAAGCTACTCAACTCCCAAATCCTTTTTAAGGTCTGCTATAGTTACCTCAGGCATTGTTCCGGGTGGATAAACCCTGTTGTATCCCATTGAGAGGAATCTGCCCTCTACTTCTTCAAAAGGGGTCTTTCCTACTACCAGATTGCCTCCCACATACAGCGGTATGTTTTCAAGTCCGGCTTCATTACATTTTTCTCTGAGGCCTCTGCAATCTATCTCGCCATGTCCATATAGTGATGAAACAAGTATCACATCAGCAGCCGTTTCAACTGCTGCCTGTATGTACTCTTCCTGGGAAACCATTACTCCAAGGTTTACTACATTGAAGCCTGCCTGTCTGAAAGCATGCTCTAGAATTTTGTTACCTACAGAATGAACATCTGCGCCAATAACTCCCATTACCAATGTTTTATTATTCATTTTTTTCTCCATTTCCGTATAGGTATAAATGAATTATCCCTATGCAGACTCGGAAGCTTCCGGAGCTTTCATCGAGAGTAAAGTCTTCATAGGATAAAATTCATTTTTATCCCGTACCTTTGATTATTTTTGGAGTTTTCAAATTTCTGACTTCAGTTTTATAACGCTTCAGCAGAAAATTTTCCGGTTTCAGAAAAATTTTTCTTACCTCTATTCACTTCGTTATAGACTTAATTTATTGAGATCATCGATGTCTATGGCTCTCTCAGAACCAACAAGTCCCACAAGAGCATAAACCCCGGATATAAGATCGTACTTGAATTCCTTGAACAGTTGAAAATTCTCTATCTCACCGGTATTTCTGACATGTATTCTGGGGCCGGTGCAATGAAAATTATCCGAATCTCCTATATGTATGTGCTTTTCATCCATATAGCCAACCGCCAGACCTTTTTTTATGTATTCCTTTACCCTGTTTTCAACTACTTCAATATCGATATTGGGTTTTTCGGTAAATTCCAGCACGAACCCATGCCTGACATCACTGTGAACCTGATGATGACTGAATCCAAATTCTTCGGAAAGTACCTTACAGGTCAGATCTTCTGCAGTATGTGCCATTTTTCTGTATTTAATGGATTTGAAAACAATATCCGAAATATCTTTCGGCAGCGGGCCAAAAACATTGGGACGCGTCACAATAACTTCTTCTCCAATTCCAATCAGCACCTCTGCATTCATACCCAGCACAGGATACAGCAGGTCGAAATGTTCAATTATTACTCTTTTGTCCTGTTGAACAGCACGTTTTACAGCATCTGCCAAATCATTTATCTGAGAAAAAGCCAATTCAAATCTTGCATCAATATGATAGGTATGACTGCTGAAAAAAGCTCTGTCAGTGTCTCTGAAAATAGGCAGCGGGCGAATATTTAATCCTTCATCGTCATTTGTAAGTTCAAGGCCCGGAAACATCCCGCGAATAAGAAGAGATTTACCGGCTCCGGCATCTCCAATAAGCCCTATCAATCTGTCGGTTGCACTGATATGCCTTTGGGAAATCAGGTGACCCAGATTCAATATTCTGCTCTTGCCTCTCGGTGCGAAATAAACTGCATATAAAAGTTGTTCATGTGCCAGGGACATATAAGTACCATCAGCCTTTCCGCTTCACAAAATTAGTGGATAATAATTAATCACTCGCCAGCAGTACTAAATTCAACAGGAAGCTGTTTAGTTTGAAAGTACTTTTCTTTCAAACTAAAACAGCTCCAATATCATTTATTGAACTAATTAAAAGGATTCATGTTCTGTTCTCTCAATAATCTCATTTTGCAATGCCGTATTCAAATTGCAGAAATAATCGCTGTAACCGGCAACCCTTACAATAAGATCCCTGTATTTTTCAGGATTTTTCTGTGCCTCCAGTAAGGTTTCCTTTTCTATGACATTAAACTGAATATGATGACCATCAAGTTTAAAATAAGATCTGATCAAACCTGCCAGAGCTCTGATGCCTTCTTCATTTTGCAGAAGCTGCGGGGTAAATTTCATATTCAGCAGCGTTCCGCCCGTCCTCAGGTGATCCATTTTTGCCGCAGACTTAAGTACTGCTGTTGGCCCCTCATGTTCTGACCCCTGCACAGGTGATATGCCTTCCGAAAGCGGCAGACCTGCATTCCTGCCATCTGCTGAAGCCCCAATGACTGAACCGAAGTATACATGGCAGGTGGTAGGAAGCATGTCAATCCTGTAACAACCGCCCTTCATGTTCTTTCTTTCGTTTACTTCATTGTAGTATGCATCAAAAACTTCCTTCATAATACTATCTGCAAAATCGTCGTCATTCCCGTATCTCGGAGTTTTGTTCAAAAGCTGCTGCTGAACATCCTTGCTGCCTTCAAAATCATTATTCAGAGCAAATAACAGCTTTTCCATGGTAAGATTTTTCTTCTCAAACACATGGTACTTTATAGCAGAAAGACTATCGGTAATACTTCCTATACCTACACCCTGTACGTAGGTAGTGTTGTATCTTGCACCTCCTGCGTTGTAATCCCTGCCGTCTTTAATACAGTCACTGATGATAATCGACAAGAATGGTGAAGGCATATACAATGCGTATATTTTTTCAATTATATTGTTTCCCTTGATTTTTATATCTAAAAAATGATGCATCTGTTTTTTAAATGCTGTAAACAGTTCATCATAAGACTTGAAGTCGACAGCATTGCCGGTTTCAAGACCTATTTTTTTATTTGATCCCGGATCGGTTCCGTTATGCAGCGTAATTTCCAGTATTTTCGGAATGTTAAAATAACCTGTCAGGATATAGCTTTCCTTCCCGAAGGCACCTGCCTCAACACACCCGCTGGTACCGCCGCATCTTGCATCTTCAATACTTTTACCCTGTCTCAGCAGCTCTTCCACAACAGCATCGGCATTAAAGACAGAAGGCTGTCCCCAACCTTTTTTGATAATCTCACATGCTTGTTTCAAAAACCTGTCAGGAGTCTTTTTGCTTAACTGGATATTTGAACTTGGCTGTAAAAGCCGCATGTCATCAATAACTTCCAGCAGCAGGTAAGACACATCATTTATTCCGTCAGAGCCATCCGCTTTCAGACCGCCCACATTAATATTTGCAAAATCAGTATAGGTTCCGCTTTCCTTAAGCGTTACGCCAACCTTTGGAGGTGCGGGCTGATTATTGAATTTTACCCAGAAGCACTGCAGTAGTTCCTTGGCATCTTCGCAGGTAAGTGTACCGGCATCAATTCCGCTTTTGTAGAAAGGATACAGGTGCTGGTCCAAACGACCCGGATTAAAGGAGTCCCAGGTATTCAATTCAGTTATGACTCCAAGATGGATGAACCAGTATGCCTGCAAAGCTTCCCAGAAGTTTTGCGGAGCATGGGCAGGCACTCTTCCCGTCACCTCAGCAATTTTCAGCAATTCTTTCTTCCTCTGGGGATCCACTTCCTGAGCAGCCATTGAACTTGCTTTCTCAGAGTAGCGTTGGGCCAGCCTTATGATTGCATCTGCACAAATAAGCATAGCTTCCAGTTCCTGCTGTTTTTCATATGCATATTCATCCTTGAAGAAGTCTAAACTTTTCAGGCTCTGCTCAATATCTGCCTTAAAATCAAGAAATCCTTTCCGGTATATTTTTTCATCTGCCACAGTATGTCCCGGAGCACGCTGCTCCATGAATTCTGTGAATATTCCGGCTTCATAAGTATCTTTCCACTCTTGTGACATGCTGTTGAAGATAATTTCCTTGATGGATTTACCCTTCCAGAAAGGAATAATTTCCTGACGATAGAAATTTTTCAACTCATCGCTCACTTTAAAGGATATTTTTTCACGGTTGTTTATAATATCAAGATCCTCTTCACTGTGGCAACACAATTCCGGATAGGTTGGTGTTGCAAGTGGAGCCGGACCCCTTTCTCCGACTATGAGCTCACCCTCCTGAATAGCTATGGACTTGTTTTCCATGATATGCTTGAAAACAAGAGCACGTAATACAGGCTGAGACACTTTTCCAGAATGTTTTGAATAAACTTCGGTAACAAGTCTGGCTCTTTCTTCGGTAATGAAAGGTTTTCCTTCAACACTTTCCTTTCTCAATTTCTGGATCCTTTTATTCAAATCTTCAACCTCCAATTTTTACACAAAATCCATTATTCTTAAAAACATCAGCTATTTTTTGCATCTCGTGTACCTCAGGTGTAATAAGTCCCTTAAGCCTGTATTGAATCCCAAGTTTATCATACTTATATATCCCTATATCATGATAAGGAAGTATGCCGATATTTCTGATGGAAGTGGATTTTAAAAATACGATGCTTCTGTCAATATTCTCTTCATCATCATTTACACCGGGTATAACAGGTATCCTTACGCAGATATTATTGTGTATCTCAGAAAGCTTCTTCAGATTATGCAATATAATTTTGTTGGACACACCGGTATACTTAATGTGCTTTCCCTCATCCATTAATTTAAGATCATATAAAAACAGATCAGTATAACCGGCAATGTTCTCCATCCTGTCCCAGGCCGTATAACCCGAGGTTTCAATGGCAGTATGTATGCCTTTCCTTTTACAGCTTTTAAGCATTTCATACAGGAATTCATACTGCAGGAACGGCTCTCCTCCGGTAAAGGTTACACCTCCGCCAGACTCATCATAAAATATGGTGTCTTTTTCTATGATATCCATAAGCGCAGAAACAGTCATTTTTCTCCCAATGGACTCCAGAGCATTATCCGGACATACATCAATACAATTGTAACAATGGGTACACTTATTCCGATCCCATCTCAGATCCTTGTTCTTGAAGTAAACAGCTTCATCTTTGCATATTTCAATGCATCTGCCGCAGTGGTGGCATTTTTCCTCATGATAAACAATGACTCCTGAAGGCTCTTGGCCTTCAGGATTATGACACCACCAGCAGTTTAACGGACATCCTTTCAAAAAAACAGTGGTACGGATTCCGGGACCGTCATGAATGGAATACTTTTGAATTTTAAAAACAATACCTGTCATCATTTTATAGTTTTTCAGTTACTGATTTGGCCTGCATGAACAATGTAAGATAATCAGTTCCTCCGCCTTTGGAGTCGGTACCCGACATATTGAAGCCTCCGAAAGGCTGAACACCCACAAGTGCTCCGGTACACTTTCTGTTTAGATAAAGATTTCCTACATGGAATTCACGTCTGGCTTTTTCAAGCTTGCTTCTGTTTCTTGAAAATACCGCACCGGTCAATCCATACTCTGTTCCGTTTGCTATATCTAATGCATCCTCATAATCTTTAGCTTTAATAACAGCCAACACTGGTCCGAAAATCTCTTCCTGTGATATTCTTGCCTCAGGCTTTATATCAATAATAATTGTAGGCTCTATGTAGTAGCCTTTTTCCGGAAGGGCATTTCCTCCAAGTAACAGCTTTCCTTCTTTCTTGCCTATTTCGATATATGATAAAATATTCTTGTAAGCCTTGTCATCTATTACAGGTCCCATGTTTATTCCCGGTGTTCTTGCCGGACCAACAGTTAATTTTGCTGCTTTTTCCTTTACCAGTTCAACTATCTTGTCATACACATCTGCAACTATAATTGCTCGTGAGCATGCTGAACACTTTTGTCCCTGGAAACCGAATGCTGCAGCGACTATACCTGCTGCCGCCTCATCAAGATCTGCTTCAGAGTCAACAACAATGGCATCCTTACCACCCATTTCGAGGGCAACTCTCTTTATCCATTTCTGTCCTGGTGTGTGCTCGGCAGCCATACTGTTTATTCTTAAACCTATTTCCTTTGATCCTGTAAAATTAATAAATCTTACTTTTGGATGTTTTACAAGATAGTCTCCGATTAATCCGCCTGATCCCGGAAGATAATTAAGTACTCCGGCTGGAAGTCCTGCTTCTTCCCAAACTTCCATATACTTTGCGGCAATAATTGCAGTAGTGCTGGCAGGCTTCATTATAACCGCATTTCCTGCAACAATGGCAGCAGCTGTCATACCTGTCAAGATAGCTAGAGGAAAATTCCATGGGGAAATAACAACACCTACACCCAAAGGTATATATGTGCATTCATTGATTTCACCAACTGTAGAATAGACATCCATTCCCTTATCCAATGAAAGCATTTGTCTGCCGTAATATTCCAAAAAGTCAATTGCTTCTGCAGTATCAGCATCAGCTTCGGCGAAATTCTTACCTGATTCTTCTACAAGCCAGGCTGAAAATTCAAGTTTACGTCTTCTGATAATTGCTGCAGCTTTAAACAAATAACCGGCACGTTCTTTCGCACTGACATTTTTCCAGCTTTCAAAAGCTTTTAATGCAGACTGAACTGCTTTTTCAGCCTGATCAACAGATGCACTTGCTGTTGTTCCGATGACTTCTTCGTAATTTGATGGATTTAAAGACTTAATTACTGCTTCAGAGTTAACTTTTTCTCCACCTATAACAAGCGGATAATGTGTTCCCTTGCGGCTGTCAACCAGCTTTAACGCCTCCTGCATTGCAGCTGCATTCTCTTGCTTTGAAAAATCAATATACGTTTCGTTTTTGTACTCTGGTAACATAATTTCACCTCTATGAATTTATAATTTGTTTGAACTTAAACTAAATCAGAGAATAATTTATATGCACCATCATATTAATGCCTTAGTTAACTTAGCTGTCCAGTGCTTTTAAATTATAGTCTAAATTTAAGTAAGCAAAACTAAATTTACTATTACTAAAATTGATTTTAGCATACCAAGATTATAAGTCAATACAATACAAAAATGTTCCACTAATTCTACGTTTTTTACACTGTTGTTTTTTATGAAACTTGATAATATAGAATCATACACTACCAAGGAGGTATTTATATAATGGTTGAAACAGTTCTTGAGTATCTTCGTAAGAAAGGATATCCTGCCCGTATTGTATCGGTGGGGCATTTAAAAGAAGTTCAGGAAGAAATTGAAAAACTCAATGAAGCCAGGTATTTGGATCAAAGCATGTATAAACTGTTTAAAGATTTCCATAATTTCAGTATTCCTGCTTCTCCGGATCAGGCAAAATCAATTTTTATTGTTGCTTCCCCCAGTCCCGTGGTAAAAATCAACTTCAACCATGAGGGAATGAGTTTTCCGGTGCTAATACCTCCCACATATACAGAGTACTATAAAAAGCCGGAAGAAATTAAGCAGTACTTAAATGAAATACTTGAAAGTTACGGATATAACGCAGTCAGAGTTACAAGACTGCCCGAAAAACTTATTGCTGTACACAGCGGTCTGGCAGAATATGGTGCGAATAACATCACATATATTCCTGAATTCGGGAGCTTTTTTCTACTGTCTGCCTTCTATTCCGATTTGCCATGTACCGATACTGATGAAACCTGGAATAAGCTCCGGGTTATGGATAGGTGTAAAAATTGCCGCGTCTGTATCAGTAAATGTCCGACAGCTGCTATTACTGAAGAAAGGTTTCTTATTAAAGCAGAACGCTGCCTGACTTATTACAATGAATTTAAAGGTACACCGGAATTTCCCGGATGGATCAGACCTGAATCTCATAATTGCCTGGTAGGCTGCCTCAGATGCCAGCTGCCCTGTCCGCAAAACAGAGGACAGCTGGACAAGGTTGAAGAATTGGCAGAAATAGATGAAACTGAAACTTCACTAATTCTTGAAAAACTGGAATTTGAAGAGCTCCCTCCATCCCTTGCAGCAAAACTGGAGGATCTCAATATATCAATGTATTATCATCATCTTGCAACCAACCTGAAGGCTCTAATAACGCAAAACAGCTGAGTTAAATGCTCAGCTGTTTTTGCATTCCATATAAACACAAGTTTTAAATAGCACTGCAGTATTTGTTCCTGCCACTCTCATACAGGTTTTTCCCAAAACGGTCTATAACAACAACGGCCGGGAAATCTATTACAGTAAGTTTTCTCAATGCTTCGGGGCCTAACTCAGGGAAGGCTATAATTTCTTCCCTGACAATAGTTTTTGAGATAAGCGCCGCAGCTCCGCCAATGGCTCCGAAATATACGGCCCCATGCTTCATCATTGACTCAACTACCTCCTTACTACGCAAGCCTTTTCCGATCATCCCAGCAAGACCTAACTCCAAAAGTTTCGGTGCATAGGCATCCATGCGGCTGCTGGTAGTAGGCCCGGCCGAACCCATCACCTGTCCCGGACGGGCAGGACAGGGTCCAACATAGTATATGATCTGATTCTTCACATCAAAAGGCAAATCAATACCTTCCTGGAGCATGTTTACCATAAGCTTGTGCGCCGCATCCCTTGCGGTATATATTGTACCGCTTATTTTCACCATATCTCCCGCTTTTAAATTGTCAACTGTTTCCTTCGTCAAAGGAGCTTCAATATTATAAGTCATAAAAAATCCTCCGGATACTTATTCTATTTTTTACTATGTCATATAGTGACTTCCGCATGCCTTGTTGCATGACAATTCAGATTAACAGCCACAGGCAGTCCAGCAATATGTGTAGGAAAAACTTCTATGTTTACTGCAAGTGAAGTTGTGCTCCCTCCAAGCCCCGCAGGACCTATTCCCAGTTTGTTTATTTTTATCAGCAGCTCTTCCTCAAGCTTTTTCACATGTTCCAGTCCGCTCGGGCAATCAACAGGCCTCATCAGGGCTTTTTTTGCAAGAAGGGATGCCTTCTCCATAGTTCCTCCGATCCCTACTCCTACCACAATAGGTGGACAGGGATTTGGCCCTGCGCTGCTTACAACATCCAGGATAAACTGTTTTACTCCTTCAATGCCGTCGGAGGGCTTGAGCATTTTCAACCCACTCATATTCTCGCTTCCGAAACCTTTAGGAGCAACCATGAGTTTTAATGTATCACCTTCAATAATGTTATAATGAATAATTGCAGGCGTGTTGTCTCCGGTATTAACTCTCTCAATGGGGTCACCCACCACAGATTTTCTCAGATAACCATTTTTATATCCCCGTCTTACACCTTCATTTATGGCATCCGTTAAGCTTCCTCCTCTTATGTATACTTCCTGACCTATATCCACGAAGACAACCGCCATACCCGTATCCTGGCAGATGGCCATCTTTTCGTTCTTTGCAATTTGAGCATTTTCCACCAGTTGTTTCAATATGCTTTTACCCAAGTCTGATTTTTCGGTCTCAACAGCAGCTTTTATAGCAGCTTCCATGTCAGGGTTAAGATAGTAATTGGCATCGATGCACAGCTTTTCTATAATAGCTGAAATTTCTTCTATTTCTATAGTTTTCATCATATCCTCCTGAATTTATTTTATCAATTTTACTATTACTTAAATACTATTACATTTTACTAAAATTTTCAATAAATATTAAAATCACATTTAACTCATTTTCGCTGGATAATTTAATGGTTTGATCAAATATAAAAAGCCACTGCACACCTTGTTTGTGTGTAGTGGCTTTATGCCAGGTTTTAATCTGAATTTGATGTTGCATTTGACCAGTTTTGCCATGTCATTAAGCTTATTGAACTTTTGATATTCCCCTGATATCTTTTATGAAGGAAAGCTTGGTTTCTGATATTATAACAGCAATAAATATAAGGATAAAGCCTATAATCAATCTTAATGTCAGCTGCTCACCATAGAACATTACCGAGAACATGACACCGAATACCGACTCCAGACTGAGTATTATTGCAGCAGCCGATGGATGTGTCCATTTCTGGCCTATGTTCTGGAACAGTAATGCAACAGCAGTTGCAAATACCGCCAGATAAAGCAGCCCCATCATATTGGCCATTCCCCAGCTGGCAGGAAACTCCTCAAAGGTCAGTCCCAGACACCAGGAGAACAGGGCTGCAAAACCAAATTGCAATATGGTAAGGATTATGGGGTCCTTGCCCTTTCCCAGTTTTGCAACTGCTACCAGGTGTCCTGCATATAGAAAGCCTCCCAGCAAAGTAAAGGCATCACCATATCCTATGGAAAAATCTCCTTTCAGAGACACAAGCCCTATTCCTGATATACAAACTATTGCAGCCATAAAGTTATAGAGATCCGGTCTTGACCTGTCTACCAGCCAGAACAAAAAAGGTACAATAACACAATAGATGGCAGTTAAAAAAGCATTTTTCCCCGGAGTAGTCTGGGTAATTCCAATGGTTTGAGTACCATAACCAAGAAAAAGAAAAAGGCCTATAACTGCACCTTTCCAAATATAATCAAGGTTTATCTGCCTTAGCTTTTTGAAAAAAACAATACATAACAGAATACTTGCGATGGTAAATCTGAAGCCCAGTAATATGTAAGGCGGAAACACATCTACGGTATTTTTCATAATGAAAAAGGAACTTCCCCATATAAAGGCAGACATAAAAAGTGCCAGTTTAGGTAGTGCCTTTCTTGAATATAGTTCTTTGATTTTAAATCAATCCCTTCAGAATAATGTGTCAAAACAATATTTTAGCATGAATTGCTTCAATTGAGAATCATATCATTCTGAGAATCCACAAATCCATATTTCCGGTATATGGGCCTTCCCATATCGGTTGCATTAAGTGTTATTTTTTCACACCCATGGTTTTTTGCTTCCTCTACAATTTTTTGAAAAAGAATATTTGCAATTCCCTTTCCCCTGAAATCAGGCAGGGTATACATATTCATTATATACGCTGTCTTTCCGCTAATATTTTTAAATGATGGCGGCAGTTTATAAAAACAAACTCCGCTGGTGCCAACAATCCTGCCATCTTCAATTGCCAGCCAGGAAATGAAAGCATCCTCCTTCATGGTTTCACCAAAGTATTCCGTCAGTGTCTCTATAAGCTGTTCATCACCTTCAGTGCTTTCCACCTTCTGAACCTCCCTGACAAAATCAATCCTCAGTCTTACCAGCTCATTTATATCCTCTATAGTGGCTTTCCGGTATATCATATGCTACCTCCGGGGTTAATAATCTCCTGCTGCAGTTTTTTGCCCAGTGATTTATAAATTAATTGATAGGACATATCCACCATTTGCTTTATAACACTTTGAGGTACCTGTCCCTCCAGATAAACCGAATTCCAATGTTCCTTGTTCATATAATAACCCGGCAGTATATCAGGATACTGTTCCCTGAGCATGCTTGCAACAGTTGGTTCGCACTTCAGCGTTACTATTTGTCCTCCTGTTTTATCAGAACAAATTGCTGCAAACATTTTATCCTTTAATAAATACCGGTGCCATTGCCATTCAATTTTGAAATCCTTTGATGATCCTGCTTTTAAACTCAGATATTCATCAAGCCATAAATAATTTAAAGGTAATGTACTTTTGTCATCCATATATCTCACCTGATTTTTTTAATTCATAATAATCATATACCGTATCTTCTTTGAACCCGCAGGATTTATACAGATTCAGCGCCCGTTCATTTTCTACCGCAACCTCCAGAAAAACAGTTGTTATTTGCTCAGAAAGAAACTGATTCAGTGCCAGGCTTAGAATTTCCCTTCCGTAGCCTTTTCCACGCAGCTCGGGTTTTACGGCAAAACCAAATATATAACCTTCATCATTCTCTCTTGAAAGTCCTATCTTACCGACCAGGCTTCCATTTAAATACGCTGCAAGAGTGCTATTGAAAGAGTCAGAAGAGAAATCTGCCCCTTCTTCAATAATGTCGCCAAAACAAATGCTGTCAAGCGCACCTAATTCATAAAAGCAGCTGGGATCAGCTCTTTTTAATGTAATACCGTATGTTGAAGCAAAAGGAACTGAAGCCTGCTGAAATTTCATCCCGTATTCTGAAAAGGAGTACCGTGCCCCAACCGACTTAATAAATTCACTACCCGAAACAGTCGAATGTTCCGATATTAAAAGGATTCTTTCAGCATTTATTTCCAGACACTTTTCTATTGCCTTTTTAAAAAGCCCTGTATAAATTCCTTTTCGTCTGAATGCCGGGTGAACCATTCCGGTAATTTCAATTTCTTTTGATTGCTGAACTATATGGTAAAGGCCTATAAAGCCCACCAGCTCCACCTCTTCATAACATAAAAAATCATATATACAATCTTTTGGTCTGGTTCTGAGCATATCCCAGTTTAATTTCATATGCAGCGGCTCATACTTGCCGCATGCTTCCTCAAGCTTGCATATGTCCTCAAGCTGCTTGTCTGTCAAACCTTTTGCTGATAAAATATTTTTCAAAAAATTACCTCCGTTTAATTAATACATGTTTCGTTTTTAAATTTCCATGTAATTCAACTTTTCAAGTGTACATACCAGACAATCTGCCAAAGAAAGATCCTGATTTCCCGAGCTGGGGTTTTTAAAGGCAATACATTTCATTCCCGCAGCTTTTGCAGCATTGACACCATGTCCGGAATCCTCAAGAACAATACATTCACTGGGTTTAACACCTAATCCTTCTGCCGCCTTAAGAAATATGTCAGGTGCAGGTTTGCTGTTTTTTACCTCTTCACCGCTTATGACAATATCAAAATAATCATAAATGTTCAAATTTTTCAGTATCATTTCAATGAATTCCCTTGAAGAGGAGGATGCCAGTCCTAAAAGGATATTTCTTTCTTTCAGGTCTGAAATCAACTCCGGTATTCCGCTTATTGCCTGAAGCGTACCTTGTCCGAATAATTCTCTTTTATATTTATTCTGGATCTCCAGCAGTTTCTCTATAGAAGCACCTAAATTATAACTTTTTATCAGGTCAGCCCACATTTTTGGATTGGTTACACCCACAAATTTCATTAGTTCGCTATCGGGTATGTCTATTCCAAACTCCTTCATTACCAGCTTGTCTGATTGAAAATGAAGCGGTTCACTATCAATTATTACACCATCCATGTCAAAAATAAAAGCTTTAATCATTTTGCCTCCCCATAGTTACTGTTTGCACCTTAATGTATTTTTAGTCTGAAACTTAATCAATACTGAAATTGATTGGTTTTATTAATATATCTTTACTACATAAAGACTATAATGATTATATCAAAGACAACAGATTTATTACCATTTATATTTTAATTATAGCAGAT
>JAQSXC010000215.1 GCA_029266335.1 Eubacterium sp.
TGGATAAATCCTATCAATTAGTGTTTTTAGGTTTTAGTAAGAAAAAACAGATGGAAATAATGTGTAGTGATAAAGTAAATTAGGGTAAAATATCCTGCGATTATTCACGCAGGATATTTTTTGAACTATTCGAATAAAAAGCTTGTCATAGACATGGAGCCCATAATACATTCGTCATTAAAGACGCTTAGTTTTTCATTTCCGTCTAATGCTCCTAATACATATAAAAGCGGAGCAAAATGGTCGGAAATGGGTACAGCATAATCTGCAGATTTACCTATCTTTCTATAATCAACCACATTATCATAATTTTTGTCTTTAATATTTTTTATAATATAATTATCAAATTCCTCAGCCCAATCATATCCTCCATCCATTTGCCAGTTAATTCTACTTAGGTTATGTGTAACATTTCCACTTCCAAATATCAGGACACCTTCTTGTCTGAGTCTGGCTAATTGTTGACCAATATTATAATGCTCTTGCATGGAAGCGTTACGGTCGACACTAAGCTGAATCAACGGAATATCTGCTTTTGGGTATATTCTGTGTAATACTGACCATGTTCCGTGGTCATAGCCCCATGAATTATCTATTTCCACTGGACGAGATAATATTTTAATAATGTTGTTAGAAAGTTCAGGAGAGCCTTTGGCAGCGTATATAATTTTATAAAGAGCATCCGGAAAACCATACATATCGTATATTGTCTCTGGATATTCCTCATCCATAATTTTAGTCCCATTTGTATACCAGTGAGCTGAAACAGATAATATTGCTTTAGGGTTGGGTAATCTTTCTGTAAGCGACTGCCATTCACGAACAAATTTGTTATCTTCAATTGCATTCATGGGCGAACCATGACCAATAAATAATACAGGCATATTTTTCATACTTTATCTACCTTCCAATACATTTGATAAATAAATAATACCCATAAAATACTTATTGAAAACATTTTTTAATGTACTAATTGTATTGCAAAATGTAATATATTCTTTTATATATTTATTTTTAGCAAGCTTTGTGTACGAATATTTAAAAAGGTGTTATCCTTTCAACTATCAATAAATTCTGAGGAATGTCGCCAGAATCTTATCGCATTATTCAACAATTTCAAAAATGGTGCCTTTATTATAATCGGTTACATTTGAAGAACCATAGACGCCTAAATATAGTCTTGATTGATTGAGATTAGTACCCAGGCTGACATAAAATGATGATTGATTGCCAAAATTATAATCTGGTTCAATAATACCGTAATCATTTTCTTTGCAATCTGGCCTTACTTTAGTGTAGGCTAAGACTCCTCTTTCTGGTGGCGGAGATTCTTCTGATGAGAAATCAGTAAAAATAACGCATCCTGATAAATCGGGAATTTCACTTCCCATATATGGTTGAACACCTGTTAGCGCTGAGCCGCTAAATTTATCAGGCCGTGAATCTATGTGATAATAACAAGTCAGAGGATGTATACGACCAGCTGAAGTGCTTATTGCTTCATTGAAATAAGCAATAGTTTCCTGAGCTAAAGAAGAGTTTGTTGAACAACCTCGTATAACTGAAGTAGGTAAATTACCTTCCCAGCCCCTCCAACCCAGATTTATGAGAGCTTCCTGATTAAGCTCACGGCCTTGTGATGAAGCTTGAATTATTTCAGTGACTGGTATTGGTGTATAATAAACAAATGAAAAAATTGATTCAACCAAATCTTGACCAACATTTCCTAAATATTTGATGTATTGATTGTAATATCTTTGAAATGAAATGCCGGGAATATTTCGAACACCTTTTGCAATTACAGAAAGAGATCTATAAATAGGTTCAGGAAGTTCATTAAATCGTGTTACTGCTGGGGGATTACCCATAAAAGTATTCATATCTACATCAATTTCAATTATTTTGCCTGCAACTTCCATGATATCCTGACTTAAATTAAACGGATCATAACCAGAACCGCCATCTCCGGTTGTCAATATTAATTTTCCTGTTTCCGGCGAAAAGTTTAAGCTGTTGACACCATTATGATTCATAAAAGGCCTTCTTAAGTTAAGCAATGTACGTCGACTTTGAGCTTGACCAGTTGGCAGCAAAATCCATTCCTCAACTGTATCAGTATGATCGTAGTTAGTTTCTCTATTATTCCATTTAAGGCTTAGGGTATTGGGGTTACATGGGTTAGGCAGGAAGGAACCTGATATAGCTCCAGGACCTTGGGTTCCAGCTAATGTATAATGGAGATAAAAATGGCCGTTGTTATAAAAATCAGGATGAAACGCTAAGCCCAAAAGCCCTCTTTCATCATACCCACCATTAGTACCCAGCTCTATTATTCGCTGGCGAATATCTAAAAATAACTTTATATTTCCATTCCTTACATAAAAAATTTCACCCACCTGTGTTGCAATAAACAAACTTTCCGTTGAGTCTCCCGGAAGAATGGCTGTTTTAATAACGGTTGGTAAGTTTATGTTACTCACTACGGGGCGCAGTCTAACATTTACTTTCTCCAATGATTACACTCCTTTTTTGCTTTTTAATTAGTATATGTTTGGAATCTTTCAATGTACTATATAAAGACAAGCGTAAGTAATGCTTAATTGAAAAGAAAGATGTTTTCTTTATTTAATATTTAAGCAAAATTAATACAAAAAAGCAACATTGCGTTACCAACAATACTGCTTTTGCTTATCATATAAAATGGCTTTTCGATTTACTATTAAGCATTTATGTTATGCGTTGCTGTTATTTTTAACGGTTCTCAATAAAAGAAAAATATTAACGTTGATTTATTAAACGAATTCGTTTATAATTAAAATAATGAAAGGAGTGGGTTGCGTGTCAGTATCTGAACAGCTCAAAATTCTATGCGTCAAGCTTGGAATAAGTGTTTCCGAACTCGGACGATTGTCTGGGAGAAGCCCGCAGGCCTTCAGCCAGAAAATGAAGCGGGAGAGTTTTACAGTTGATGAATTAAAGAAAATTGCCGAAACATCAGGCTGCAAATTTGTAGGAGCCTTTGAATTGCCAAATGGCGAAAAGGTGGAATATTAATATGGAGGGTCTTGTATGTGTAATGAACACTCTTATAAAGTGCTTCCAGAGGGTGGTGTCTCTGAATGAAGCTAATTGAAAAAACCGACCATTACAAGAAATCTATTGATGAGCTGCGTCCCTTTGAAGGCCATTTGCTGAATGAAATTAAGGGATATTATCGTATCGGCCTTACCTGGTCAAGTAATGCCATAGAGGGGAATACCCTCACGGAAAGTGAAACAAAGGTACTCCTGGAAGACGGATTGACTGTTGGTGGAAAGCCGCTCCGTGATACCTTCGAAGCACTCGGCCATGCACAGGCGTATGATTTCATGTTTACGTTACTTGATAGCCACCAAATTACCGAGGCTGATGCTCTCACAATGCATCGAATGTTCTATAAGGATATCGATCCGGGATCTGCTGGCCAATATCGAACCAAGCCGGTAATAATAACTGGTTCAAAATATGCGGTGTGTAAGGTTGAACGTATAGAAGCAGAAATGAAGAAATTGTTCAAGTGGGTAGCGTCTGACCGTGACAAGTACCATCCGGTTGAATTTGCGGCCCAGCTGCATAAACGCTTTGTATTCATCCATCCGTTTATCGATGGCAACGGTCGAATTTCAAGGCTGCTTATGAATACGGCTCTCATTCAAGATGGATACATGCTGGCTGTTATTCCTCCAATCTTGCGCCAGGAATATATAAGCTTGCTGGAGCAGGCACACAAAGACGACCAGCCATTTTTGGACTTTATTGCAGAACGGGTTCTTGAATCGGAGAAGGAAATCATTCGGCTGCTGCATGTCCCGTTTCTTAAGTTGCCTTAGAACAAAAATAAGCGGAATACCTCTCCAGGATTCCGCTTTTGTCATATATTATCGTTGCATACTTATTAATAATTCAAAGTTTATTGTCACAATACATATTTTGATTCAGTGCCTTTTATCAATCAATGTATCCATTTTCTTTTCGGGAGTGTCATGGGGAGGAGTTACTAAACAACAAATTGTGTAAAAAGGAATTAGCATAGATTAAAAATTTAGAAACTCGATGTGACAATAACTCCGTCCCTATGACATTTGGCTGAAATCATTTGGATTTACCTTTTAATGCGTTCGTAATGAAATAACGACTTTCTTGTAAAAGATATTGCTTATTTTCGGGAAACTGCTATAATAAAAAAGCGACACTTTGGCAACAGAAAATCGGTAAGCCAGATTGGCTTAAATTTATATAAAACTTACACAAATATTGTTAATAGCGACAAATGACAGGCCGGATTCGAATAATAAAAAGCCCGAGAATGCCTTATTTCTGATGGCCGGGGGTAATGAGAAATGGAGGAAGATACCATGAAATACGAAAATGTTGGTGACACGAATTTTTTCTCGGAAATATCTGAACATCAAATTTCAGCACGTGAATTCTTCAGTTGTGTTTTGCTGGATTCTCTGGATAGAAATTTAGGCTTGAAAAATGTACTGATTTCATATTTTGATACGAATGGAAAATTTCTTTCATGGACAAGTCAGGAAGGTGTTCTGGTGGACTGTGAAGAACACCCATATAGGAAATTTATTGCGAACGATGTAATCAGGCATAAGGTTTATCAGGATGCGGTTCGTGACTGTTTAACTTATTTTGATGTCACTCCAAGACTGTATAAATCTACAGACATAATCAAGCCAGTTGACTATGATCACTCGGCATATGTTCGTTTTTTAGAGGAAAACTTTCATGCACATTACAGTGTGACTATGGCATTTGGTATAAATGCCTATATCCAAGTTGTTTTTTTTAAGTCCCTAGAGAAAGGCGATTATACAGATGAAGAAATTGAGGCACTGAATAAAGTCTATGTTTATGTGGCTAATTCTTATAAAAATTTCAAAAAGCATGAACAGGCTAAAATAGTCTCGAATATTCAGAGTGAAATCATTTCCTCAGGTGAAAAAGCTTATCTTGTGACTGATGAATTCATGCATATTATGAGTTATAACGAGATGGCATCGAATTATTTGAAAGATATCCTGGGACTGTCCATCATGGAAGAGATTTGCAGCACAAGACCTTGCACCTGGCTGCCTTTTCTGCTGGGAGGTGGGGAAGATAACATTGCGGAAAATCGTGTTCAGACACGTGTTATCAAAAACTATATTTTTAAAATATACACCTATGATCAGACTTATTCGAACGGAATTATAGACAGATATCACTGGATTACCATTTCTACGAAGGAGCCAGGAAAGAGTTCGGACAATCTAGGGACAAGGTTGCCGCTGACACAAGCAGAACAGAGAGTGGCAGAGCTTATGTATAACGGCCTGACCTACAAGGCCATTGCCGATGAACTTGTGGTTAGCTACCATACCGTTAAAAAGCATGTACAAAATATATATACCAAGTGTGGCGTGAATAGCCGTTTTCAATTATACAAATGGCTTGAAAACAAAGAGAACAATAATTGATATATCCAGGCGGTTCTTATACTACAAAAAAAGAACACTCTATATTAGATGATAGGCAAAATGGACTGCTGGAAAATAATTTTAAAATAAGCGACTTAGTTCGCTTTTTTTGTTGCCTAAAATAGCATGAGCACCAAATTTATATACAATTCAAAATAGGGAGCATTACCTATATGAAATAGTACGATTTCCCGATTTATTAAAAATTCTGACTTTGTTATACTTTTGGTAATCAGGAAAAGGATTACGAGTAATTCATTATTATGTGTACTTATTATTCTTGAAAACGAATATTTGGAGGAGTGAATCAAATGCCACAGCAAGGGATTATATTTAATATTCAGCGCTTTACAATCCATGACGGACCAGGTCTCCGTACGGAGCTGTTTTTGAAAGGGTGTCCATTAAGATGTGAATGGTGCAGCAATCCCGAGAGCTGGACAGCTTATATACAGCCAGGTGTATATAAAACTAAATGTATTTCACGTAAAAAATGTGGTTTGTGTGAGGATGTTTGCCCTGAGGAGAGCATACTGAATTTTACGCGCGGTAAACTAAATTCTATAGAACGTAGTAAATGTACGAATTGTCTTTCCTGTATTAATTCCTGTCCTTCGGACGCAATCAAGCAATGGGGTAAGTCTATGTCCATAGAAGAGTGCATGAAGGAGATACGAAAGGACAAAGGATATTATGAACGTTCTGGTGGTGGTGTTACGGTTTCTGGCGGCGAACCTTTGCTTCAAAGTGACTTTGTCGCAGAACTTTTTAAGGCTTGCAAAGATGAAGGAATTCAAACTTGTTTTGAATCCACTTTCTATGCTGACTGGAAAGAAATCGAAAAGATATTGCCTTACACAGATATTATGATTTCAGATATAAAACATATGGATACAGATATACATAAAAAATACACTGGCGTGTACAATGGCAAGATATTGGAAAATCTGAAAAGGCTTACAAATGAACAACGAGAGCTCATTTTACGAATTCCGATTATTCCAAATGTAAATGATGATATGGAGAACATAGAAGCCACTGCCGATTTTATCCTCAATGAACTTGACAGTCATGTCAGAACATTACAGCTTTTAAGCTTTATGCGTCTTGGTGAAGAGAAATATGCTTCATTGGGGATGTCTTATAAGATGCAGGATGTAAAGGTTAACAGAAAATCATTTCAAAAACATGTGAATGAAATTGCAAATTATTTCAATAGTCGAGGGATAAGCTGCTTAGTAGGCACAAAAGAAAAAGAATAAAGTTTTATATTTTATATAGGAGGTATTTTAATGAGTATTAATAGTACAAATGCGTGTGGAATACAACCTCATGATCAGACTTACAGTCTGGGCTACCAAGTTAACCATGAAGACTGGTCTCCGTTTCCACGTGTAAATCATCTTAGACAGAAATTTCTGGATAGACCATATGATATTG
>JAQSXC010000216.1 GCA_029266335.1 Eubacterium sp.
AAATAGGATTTAAAGACGTGCCAGGGTACGAAAATGGAGGTGTAATATGTATCAACGTTTTACAGAAAAAGCAGAAAGAGCAATAGCATTTTCTCAGCAAAGTGCTGTTGAATTGGGACATAATTATGTGGGAACAGAACATATACTGCTGGGCCTTGTGAAAGAAGGAACAGGTGTAGCTGCAAGGGTTCTCCAGGTCCAGGGAATAACAGAGGAGAAAATTTTACGTGAAATAGATGAGCTGATCGGGAGAGGGGAAACAGCAGGTGAAACTCCTGTCGGATTTACCCCAAGAACAAAACGGGTTCTGGAGCTGGCCTTTAAGGAAGCAAGAAGAATGGGACAGGGATATATAGGAACTGAACATCTGCTGCTTGGTATAATGAAGGAAGGCGAAAGTGTAGCTGTCAGAATAATGATGGATTTGGGGGTGGATCCTCAGAAACTCCTGAATGAACTGGTCAAGATACTCAATGAAGAGACGCCGGGATCAAATGGTGCGCCAAAAGGAAGCAGCTCAAATTCCAATACTCCTACCTTGAATCAATTCGGAAGAGATTTGACCGATATGGCCAGAGACGGGAAAATAGACCCAGTTATTGGAAGAGATAAGGAAATTGAAAGGGTAATTCAGATACTGAGCAGAAGAACAAAAAATAATCCCTGTCTTATCGGTGAACCAGGTGTAGGTAAGACGGCTATTGCTGAAGGCCTTGCGCAGAAAATAGTAGAAGGAAATATACCAGAAATTTTAAGCGACAAAAGAGTTGTTACTCTCGATCTTTCCTCAATGGTAGCAGGTGCAAAGTACAGAGGTGAGTTTGAAGACCGGTTGAAAAAGGCAATGGAGGAAATCCGCAAGGCCGGAAACGTAATCCTGTTTATTGACGAGCTTCATACAATAGTAGGTGCAGGCGCCGCAGAAGGTGCCATCGATGCCTCCAACATACTGAAGCCTTCATTGGCAAGAGGCGAAATACAGGTTATCGGCGCCACCACATTAAACGAGTACAGAAAACACATAGAGAAGGACGCTGCCCTGGAAAGAAGGTTCCAACCGATTACAGTCGGGGAGCCCTCCAAAGAGGAAGCGGTAGAAATTCTGAAGGGTGTCAGAGACAAGTATGAGGCCCATCACAGAGTTAAAATAACAGATGATGCATTGGAAGCTGCCGTTAAGCTTTCAGACAGATATATAACAGACAGGTTTCTTCCTGATAAGGCCATTGACCTTGTAGATGAGGCAGCTTCAAGAATTAGACTTAAAACTTTCACTGCTCCTCCTGATATAAAGGCTATGGAGGAAAAAGTTGAAAAGCTCAGCAAAGAAAAGGAAGATTCAATTCGTTGTCAGGAATTTGAAAAGGCAGCCCGGATTAGAGATGAAGAGCAAAAGCTGAAAAATGAGCTGGATAAAATAAAGGATCAGTGGCATCAAAAGAATCAGACAAAAACTGATACTGTGACAGCCGATGAAATAGCTGACATTGTAGCAAGCTGGACCGGTATACCTGTTAAGAAGCTTGCAGAAGAAGAATCCGAGCGATTGTTGAAAATGGAGGATACACTTCACAATAGGGTTATTGGCCAGGAAGAAGCGGTAAAATCCATTTCCAAGGCAATCAGAAGAGGAAGGGTTGGTTTAAAGGACCCCAAACGTCCTGTTGGTTCCTTCATATTCCTGGGACCTACCGGAGTAGGTAAAACTGAACTTTGCAAAGCGCTTTCCGAAGCCATGTTTGGTGATGAGAAATCACTTATAAGAGTGGATATGTCCGAGTTTATGGAGAAACACAGCGTATCCAAGCTGGTTGGTTCACCTCCGGGTTATATAGGCTATGATGAAGGCGGACAGCTGACAGAAAAGGTCAGGAGAAGACCATATTCGGTATTGCTCTTTGATGAAATAGAAAAGGCCCATCCTGATATTTTTAATATCCTGCTTCAAATACTGGAAGACGGAAGACTGACAGATTCTCAGGGAAGGGTTGTCGATTTCAGGAATACCATTATAATAATGACATCAAATGTCGGTGCCAGAACCATTACTGAACCAAAGCGTCTTGGTTTCTCAGCAGCAAAGGATGAAAGTGCCAAAAACTATGAGGACATGAAGAGCAATGTAATGGGTGAACTTAAGAAGATGTTCAGGCCTGAGTTCCTCAACAGAATTGATGATATAATAGTATTCCATCCTTTAACCGAAGAAAATATCAGAGAAATTGTCAGACTCATGACAGCTGTTCTTGTCAAGAGACTAAAGGCAAATGAAATTGATATGGAAATCAGTGAAGATGTACTGGCACATTTGGCTAAAAAGGGTTATGACCCAATATTCGGTGCCAGACCTTTAAGACGCGCTATCCAGAGCATGGTAGAGGATAAACTTGCCGAGGAAATGCTTGAGGGCAAGGTGAAAGCCGGAGACAGTATCAGAATTACCATGGATGGAGAAAACATCATAGTCAATAAGAACTCAGACAGTTTAATTGCAAAATAATAATAACCCCCTGGTGACGGCGGTGTGCCTACACTTGGGGGTTATTAATTGCATTAATTCATTTTTTATTTAGTTGATTCAAAAAACTATTATTCAGTAGTAATATTTTTGATTGCATTTCCTGCTTTAAAAACATCTCCAATCCGCTGACCGAAGTTGTAATAATTAAAACCCATCAAAAAAGTGGGATCAACTTTTAAAGGATCAGGTTTACCATCGGTTAAACATTGTTCATTGACGTAGGTTGCCACTATCTCTCCGAAAAAAACCTCAAAATCATTAACAGAAGTGGTCTGAACCACCTTGCAAAGGTAATTCATGGTACAGTCGGTAATCAGTGGCGCATTACCGGCTATGTCACAAAATGAATCGAATAGCTTTGACTTATCTGTTGTCCGGCCTGATACCATACCGCAATAATCTGTTTTTTGTACCATTGAAGCTGCGGGAACATTTATGCTGAAAAAACCGTTTTCCTTAACACCTATGGTAGTGTAGTGGGTACTTTTTAAGGAAATGTAGAAGATCGGTCCCTTGCATACCACACCAAATGCACCAATAGTAGCATAGTTAGGTTTCCCGTTGACAAAAGCCCCTGCAATTACAACAGGAGTTGGATTTATCATGGGATAATCATTAATTTTCACCTTTTTCATTTAAAACCTCCGCTAATTATTATTTGCATGGCTGCCAGCACTATTAATATAGCGGAAATTACTGAAAAGGTATAGACTTTTTCTTATCAATCCATTATTATATTGTATAAGTGCGCCCCTTGACTGGAGGTGCCTAAATCTGATCGTAAATCCAATTGGCTATTCCGTCCGGATTCCATTTTCAACGTCGTTTATACTCAACTGCCTTGTATGGGCTGTATGGCTCCACTCCTTGTTATCTCTCTCAATAAAGCCCTGCAGCGCAATAGGTGCCCAGGTCAGACAGTAAAAAGGATAAATCACGAAACCCAGCAGCACTTTTAAGTTGAATTTCTTTTCGGCAAGAATAACAAGAGGTCCATACAGCATTTCAAATAATCCCATGACGTACCAGACCTGAACAGGAAAAACATATTGAACGCTGAACAGGGGAAATTCAGGATATACTGTCTGTATCCACATCATAATAGTCATAAATCCGACAAAAATGAAACGGAAGGGTTGGAATAAATAAAGTGCGCAATCAAGAGCTGTCAAATCACCCTGGGAGAAAGCCTGCTTAAAAAGAGGACGCAGATATTTTGAGGCACAGTCGGCATGACCCTGCATCCAGCGCTTTCGCTGTCTCCAGGACTGTTTCAGGGTTATTGGCTTTTCATCATATACAATAGCTTCATGAGCCCATGAAATTTTAATTCCGTTTAGCGCAAGCTTCATTGTATATTCCAGATCCTCAGTCAGGCAGGTTGCACCCCATTTTAGTTCCTTTAACACCGAAGCATCAATACAAAAGCCTGTTCCGCACAACCCGCAGCTTAGTTTAAGATAATATCTGGGCAGCTGAAAAATTCTATTCGACAGCCAGAACGCAATGGAATATGAACAGGTAATCCAGCTGTCAAAAGGATTTTTACTGTCAATATAGCCCTGTACTACCTTGTGACCTCTGCACAACTGAATATTCATTTCGTTTAGAAAGTTGGGAGATACCAGATTGTCAGCGTCAAAAACTGCAATTGCGTCATAGCTTATATTCATTTTGAACAATCTATCAAACATCCATTCCAATGCATGACCTTTTCCACGCTTTGCATTATTCTCACGGATATGTACCTTGGCACCATGGGCTTCTGCAATTTCAGCTGTATTGTCGGAACAGTTGTCGGCTATAACGAATACATCAAATAATTCATGGGGATAGCTTTGCTTAAAAAGACTGTCAATTATGTGGCTGATTACAAGCTCCTCGTTATGTGCAGCTATGACTACGGCGAACTTTTTTTTCGGCTTAATATCCTTGGCGTTATCCTTTTTCTTTATCCAACCGAATATGGAAATTCCAAAGAAATAGCAACCTGCAGTAAAAATTAAAACCTGGATCAATTCACTTAAATAAAAAACAATGTAATACAAGATATCTTCCATAAATACCTCCCTTCCAGAATAGTTTGTACAAAATCAATAAAAAATATTTATTTTGATTAATTTTGACTGAAATTTAGTAATGATTACTTAATAAATCGATTTTCAAGCTCCTGTTATTGAATTATGTCCTGATATGCTATAATTAAAATAATTCTGAATGTTAATTTACACTCGGTTTTATATTAAAATCAATTATTCTTTCGGAGGTTCTATGCAAAAATCCTACTATAATAATGCAATAACCGGTAATTCTTCAATGCTGGCAACCTTCAGCGACAGGACGGAATTATTAAGGCTATTCTGGCCAAATATTGATTATATTCAGCAATTTGATAAACTTCTATGCGGAATTTATATAAAGAATAAAATGGACAGTACTGTATGGCTGAATGATCACAGATGTGAACATCATCAGGAGTATCTGGCCGATACAAACATTATAAGTAGTACAATAACAAATTATTTTGACGGATATAAAGTTGTAATACATGATTTTATTCATCCTGACAGAGATATACTTATCAGAAAATGTGAAATAGAAAATTATTCAAATGAACCGAGAGAACTTGGTTTTGTGACCTTTTCGGCGGCAACAAGCTCAGATCCTGACGTAGCCGGAGTGCTGTTTGATTTTAATAACGAAGCTCTGGTTCATTACAGGAGTAATAACTACATATCGATTTTCTCCGATATTCAGACCTGTGATTTTCAGCTTGGCAGCAATGCAAATGATGCTGCAGTGAGCACCTGCCTATTTGGCAAGGATGAGGTAGGCATGATGAAGGATGCTGCTGTAGCATGGGAACTTGGCTGCTTCCGGAAAAATGAGGTCAAATCCTTTAATTTATATATATGTGCAGCTGACAGTCTGAAAGCCTGTAAAATACTTATAAAAGAATCGAAAAAAATTGATGCCGTAAATGCTTTTGAGACAACAAATAAGTATTGGAAGGATTTCTTAAGCGGCTCAAAGCAGATTAAAACGGGAAATGCGCTTTTGGATAATTTGTATAGAAGGTCACTTTTGGTCTTCAGGCTTATGTATGACAAGAAGAGCGGCGGCTTACTGGCAGCACCTGAGGTTGATGAATACTTTACCAAATGCGGGAGATATGCCTACTGTTGGGGGAGAGATGCAGCGTTTATTACAGGAGCCCTGGACAAAGCCGGTTTAAATGAATGCGTAGAAAATTTCTACAGATGGGCGGTAAAGGTTCAGGATGAGGATGGTTGCTGGCAGCAGCGTTATCATATGGATGGAAACCTGGGTCCATGCTGGGGGCTCCAGATTGATGAAACCGGTACACTGTTGTGGGGGATGTTAAAGCACTATGAATATGTTCAGAATCCGGAGTTTCTTCTGGAAGTGTGGGAGAGTGTCAGGGCAGGAGCCGACTTCCTGGCAGAATTCATAGATTGTGAAACCGGCTTGCCTAAACCCAGCTTTGATTTATGGGAGGAGCGCCTTGGTGAACATGCCTATTCCTCGGCAGCTGTACATGCCGGCCTGAAGTCAGCTGTTAAAATTGCCGGAATCCTTGGCAAAACAGATCAGGTCGGTAAGAAGTGGGAGGAGGCCGCTGAGAACATAAAACAGTCAATAATAAAATATTTCTGGAAGGAAGATTTCAACCGTTTTATCCGAAGTATCAGGGTGAAATTAAACGGTTGGGGTCAGGAGCCCTCAACTGATACAGTCTTGTTGCAGGTTAACCCAAAAGGGTATACCCGTGATTTTACGCTGGAGGACTGGATTGTCGATGTGAGTCTTGTAGGCCTTTGTATTCCTTTTGAAGTTTTTGATGCTGACGATGAAAGAATAAAAAATACAGTTGATCTGATAGAGCAGGTTCTAACCTCTCAGGGGGCCGGCGGAATAAAACGTTACGAAAATGACGGTTATATCGGAGGAAACCCATGGATTCTAACCACCCTGTGGGTTGCGTTATATCATGTTAAAACAGGTAACTTCAGTAAGGCAAAAGAATATCTTTTCTGGGCAGCCAACGGAAAAACCGAGCTGGGACTTTTACCCGAACAGGTAAGTAGAGACACAGGAAAACCCGACTGGGTTATTCCGCTCACATGGTCGCATGCCATGTATGTTCATGTGCTTTCAGAGCTTGTCGATGCTGGAGTGCTTTGAGTTCAAAATTGTTGATATGCTGATACCATGGTTAATTATGAGATTAAGATAAAAACACACTTTCTTAAGCCTTGAAACCATTGTATTCTCCTTTGAACACAAATATTTATAATATTATAATATGAAGTCACAGAGTATATGTGATGAGTTTTAAACACTTTAAGCGCCGCCAAATATTTCGCACCGGGTGTGAAA
>JAQSXC010000217.1 GCA_029266335.1 Eubacterium sp.
TTATATACCATAAGGAAGATTAATTTTTTGCTACTTTACTACTTGCACCTTGTAATACTCTGTTTCAGCAATGTTTCCCTTTGAATTTGCAGCCACCACTTTGTAATTGACATATCCTTCTTTTTCCAACCCTTCTATGGCTGCTTCATAATATCCGTCAGCACATGGTTGCATTTTGATTTTCCTGCCATCCTCCAAAACTACACTTACCTCATACTCATAATCAGGGTCATTAATCCTGACAAGTACATCAATGTCTTCATGAATACGCACTGCTGCATAGCTTCGATGAAGAAAAACCGGTGTTTTGCTTATATCTAATACATTCAAAGGAGTTCTTGTATACGGCTGTTCATGGCCTATAACGAAGCCTGCTCCCCAGTGCATAAGTTCTCCCGTTTTTTTAAGTGCCAGTATTTTTGAGTCCATACTAAAGATCATCGAGACATTATCCATGATTTTTTTGGGGGTACTGACAAATTCTTTTTCGCCGCACCCTACTATTTCACCGATGTAATTTATCCCCCAAATATAAAGACTGCCATCAGCTTTCAGCGCCGTGTTAATACTTCCGCACACTTCAAAAGTTGTTACATTTTCAAGCACCTTTCTGGGCATTTTATCCTTTTGTTCAGGTTTAGGTTCAGGCTTTACGACATCCCAATAGTCGTCAATCTGGCAGCCCATCTCCCAAAGGCTGTTGTCCTTGCAAAGAACCAGCGCTGTGTAATAGTTGTAATCTACCGATTTCACGTTGTCCATTGCCTTTTCAAATACACCCTTCACTCCGTTATCCTTTGATTTTCCGATCAGGCTGCTAAAATCTTTAATATACAATCTGCCATCTTTATAAACCAGTGTATCTGCATCATAGTAATTTATGTCATTAACATTATCCGCAACTCTGAAAATCTCTTTATTTATAAATTCCGCATATTTTTCTTTTTGCTCATCCCAGCTATACTTATTTTTTTCAAAGAACCATAATGAATTATCCTTCTTGATTATTGACACTACTCCATTGTTTGTTTTACCAAATTCTTTTACATTATCAAAAATCTTTTTAGAATTCTTGGCATACTCAAAATTATTATTTGTGATATTCCAGGTCAGAAAACTTCCCGAGTCAGTAATTGCAAAAATATATGACTCAACGCATATAGTTTCTTTTATACCTTCAGCCAGTTTGTATGGCTTCTGAAGGTCTTTCGGAGAATCGGATGAATAAAAATTGTCCCAGACCCATAATGAACCGTCCCTTTTCAAAGCACAAATATTCCTTTGTAATTGGTTATAAACTATATCTTTTACATCATTTATTTTATCCCCGCATTGGGTAAAGCCTGTTATTTCTCCGGTATCAGGGTTTAAATCAATTTTCCATAGGGTTCCATCGTCCTTTAATATAATACCTTCAATGCATTTTACCGTTCCATCGGGATATTTTGCAACTTTGGTTTTGCTGGAATCATTTTCATACATCTGATATACAAACCACTTAGTTCCATCATTCCTTACTATGATGCCGTCACTCTGAGAATCACTGACATTGTCAAGAAGTTTAGTTTTGGTAAATCTGTCTAAAGAATAGGTTATTTTGTACAAAACATCATCAGAACCGATAACAAGATCTTTACTTAATACTTTTTTTACATTTCCTATAAGGTTTCTTGGCACTGAATAATGATTTATTGGGGCTATACCTCCCCATGCGCATAATGACCCATCATTTTTGACAGCAACAATTCTTTCATAGCAGCAATCCGCATATTTTATCCCATCCATTATTTTACTGGGGGTATCCGCGCTTCCTGCTATTTCGTACCAAGGGATATTATCATCATTCACTTCCCAAGCCCATAAGGAACCATCCTTTTTTATTGCGCAAGAGGCGCCCACATAAGTATCTGTATATACTACATCATTAAGTATTTTCTTAAGCTTATCCTCTGCATTATATCCTTGTGACCACAAGCTAAAATCATTTTTTATATAATTTGATCCTTTAGCAAATTTTACTCCATCGGCTAGCTTATTACTTTTCTTTTCATCACCTAAGGAATAAAGTGAATCATTACAATCAATAATATTAATTCCACCTCTACCCCAAGTCAATGCCTTGGCATTGCTAAAAACTTTTACCGGCTTATTTGATTTTATCTTTGACTCACGTAAATAATCACCTCCCCATGTCCAGACCGACTTATCATTTTTAATTGCAGCTACTCTGAAATTATTATCTGCAGCAACACTTTTCACATCGTCTAAAATTTTAACAGGCTTATCACTTTTAGCAATGTTATTTTCGGCAAGCTGACCTCCTCTGTTATCTCCCCAACCCCAAAGACTATGGTCCTTTTTCACTATAAAATATGTATGTTCACTTGCCTCAATATCTATAACATCATCTGCCCTTTTTACAGGATTACCGTCAAAATTTGGTATTTCCCATACAGAGCCATCCTTATGCAATGCAAGTATAGCATCCAGACTGACAGCGACCTTTTCATACCCGTTCACCGGTACAGATTGCTCTTTAGCCCTGATTGGAAATAATGAAGTGATTACCAATAAAACTATAATTAGTAAACTAAATCTTTTCTGTTTGATTTTCATAGCTCTCCTAACATAATTGCTTTTAGAAAAAAAATTACCACAAATAACATAATTGTACAACACCTTTTGCAACTATTTTGTCTTATTTAAAAAAATACTTAAAATAATATTATCTCATATTTCCATATTTATTGACAAAAAACAAATCATCTGTTAGCTACAATTTCTAAGATTAAAAAAAGAAAAAACTCGGAATTTGATAAACTTGTTAGAATACTGCAAAATCAATACCTTATGCAAGAGCCGTATCAGCGCCATTATAAGTTGTTATTCATGAATTTTATATACCTAATGTATTGAAAGAATAATTGAATTCAGTCGCATAGGATTGGGGATAAATTCTTTGCAAACTGCTGTCCCATTCATTTATTTTTTCAAATATTAATCATTTAGGAGGATTATTATGGGAAAGATTGAAACTGCAACACAATGGATGATTGACCTGGCAAATGATAACAGCCACGGGTATGACCAAGATTATAGATGGGGAGAGCGTGGTGATTATGATTGCTCTTCTGCAATCATAACCGCTTGGCAGACTGCCGGTGTACCTGTAAAAAGCAATGGTGCAACTTATACCGGCAACATGAAAAATGTTTTTCTTAATTCAGGTTTTTCAAATGTAATATCATCGATAATATTATCAAGCGGTTCGGGCCTTGTACGTGGTGATGTGTTACTAAATTCATCCTCACATACTGCAATGTTTATCGGAAACGGGCAAATCGTGCATGCAAGTCAAAATGAAAATGGCGGGGCAAAAGGAGGACAACCAGGGGATCAGACAGGAAAGGAAATTTGTATCAGAAGTTATTATAACAGCCCCTGGGATTCTATTCTCAGATATAATGAGGGCAGTACTCCCCCCGGAGGCGGCAACTCAATTATACAGGCCGGACAAGTTCATGCAAACAACTTTACTGGTTCCAGCATTGCTACCGACGGCGTCAGAGGAGCTGAAACCAAAAAGGTAGGCATTAAGGTTTTGCAAACCGCTATAAATCGGGATTATAATGCAGGTCTTGTTGTGGATGGAATATGGGGTACTGCATCAAAAAATGCTTTGGGAAATCATTATGTTACCAAGGGAGAAACTCAATACATGGTTACGGCGGCTGAAATTCTGGTAATGCTATGGGGATATAATCCAAATGGTGTAGAGTACCCGGGAACATTCGGTTCAGGTCTGACAACGGCAATAAATTCATTTAAAAGTGCTAATGGCTTAACTGCCAACGGAATATGCGACAGTTCCACCTTTATTGCACTTATCAGTTAATAAATTCAAAGTGAGTCCATAATAAGTTTTATATGGAACAATCAAAACTCCTTTTTGGTTAAGAATTACAGTTCCAACCAAAAAGGAGTTCTTTTTAGCGTATAGGAATTTATATACATTTAACGTGGCTTAGCTGAACTCATGCCCCGGTATCCCATTATTGGCATAGGTCTTACCTTCTAATGGCTCGAAGCCTGATATCTCTATGTCTGTTACAAGCGGTTCTGCGTTATGATAATTGGGGAAAGTGAATTCAAGGGTATATTTCTTTCCGTAAAAAGCCGCTTTCATACCATCGCCTGTAAAAACTGCCGTATTGGTACGGAAAATAACCTTTTTATTTTTTTCTCCCTCCTCCACATTAACTTCATAAACAGTGAAATCAAAAGAAGTATCGGTTATGTTGGATATTTCAACTTCACAATAATCTTTTAAAATATTATCTCCGATACGCCGGTCATCATAATAAACGCCATCAAATAATTTAACTTTGCCAATTACTTTATCTTCATTTTGCTGGGCTTTGTTTTCATCCTTCACAGGTTGTTCATTCTGACTTGAATCAGCTTGTGACTGTACAGAATTTGTATTATTTATATCTGTTTCTGTTTCATCAGCACTACTTTGCCCGGCAGCAGTGGATATAGATTTATTTTCATTTTTATTACTGCTGCAACCAACGAAAATGAAAATAAAACCTAAACATATTAATATTACACAAATCTTTTTCATAAATAAATCCTTTTTCATATAACAATTCTAATAATGAAATTAACATACTTTTCCAGTATTTACAATATAAATTTCGAATCAAACCATCCTGGACAAATCTTCCCTGTGGGCATTTTTAGACTAATAAATCCTTACCCTCTATTAACAATGTACAATACGTTTTTGAGTGGTGAATTTGCCCTGCGGCTGCGTTGAAGCCGCTTGCAAGGCAAGGACGACAACAAAGAAAAGTGGCAAAATAGCCGTCGTGAGGCATGTTATACATTGTCAATAGAGGGTAATGTACATTGAATATTACTGAGCTCTGGCAGCAACGTAACTAGGGAGGCAAATTTTTTTAGTATAACTTTATATATCTTTACTTACACCAATAACATTCCCATGTTCATCTGTTACATACCTGCCTTTTGACATGTCTAAAATTACATACTCATTTTCCCAGATATCTTGTATTACAGCACATTTTCCAATTGGGATATCAAAAGGACCGTATATAATCTTTCCACCTGAATTAATAATCTTTTCAACTGACTCAAGCACTGAATCTACTTTAAAATCAACATTCATTTTCTTTCTTTCCGTTTGTAAAACTATTTCAGCTATGTCATTTTCCATTGCTAAACCAACTGAGGTTTCAGTTCGCCATAATAGCTTTAAGCCTAAACTGTGACAGTAGTACTTGATACCTTCGTCTAAGTCAGATACATAAAATTCAATGCAATCGACATTCTTTAATAACTCCGACATAACATCACACTCCTAAATAATTAAACTCGCACTTGAAACAATTCCTAATAGAAGCATAGCAACAAATTACAACTATAGTTCCTTTCTAAGATTATTAATATATTCGTTAACCTCTTCATAACTAGTAAAAATTTTTACATTCTTATTCTTATTATTTTCAAGTATTTCATAAATCCGCGGCATTGTATCTTTCTCAAAGTTCTCAATGAAATCAGTAAATTCAGCTGTAATTGTTTCATCAAATCCATCCGCCATATCGTCCCTAATTTTACATAGCTTAATATTTTCGTCTGCCCTTTTGTATACGTTTTCCAAGCATATTTTTGAGGGTATATTTAACAAAACCACTGTATCAGCTAATTTAACCCTAATTTCAAGTGTAGATATATAATTGCCGTCAATAATCCAATTGTCATGCTGATTTGCAAAATCGATTACTTTTGTAACCAGTTCTTCTCTTGTAATATGCGATTTTCCACCTGTATGATAAATTCTATCTAAATGCAGCACAGGGTAGCAAAGAAACTTATTAATTCTTTTAGCCAGCTCTGACTTTCCTGCTCCTGGACATCCAATAATAATTATTTTCATTTGTCGCTCTTTCTTATTAATTTGTTATATATGCAGAATTGCATTCTTATTATCCTGCTATGTTTTCTTTAATTGTTCAAGCCAATTATGACCTTCAGGATACGACTTTTCCATTGCATCAATAAGCCATATTTTACTTTCGTCAGATTATAATCCATTTTCTCGTTCATTTAGATACAAAATTGGTGTATGTAAAATTAATTGAAGTGCATAATCCCATTCAGAAATACCATATAAATTTTTATAATCATCAAAGGTCATTATATAGCAAACCTTAGAATAAGGATCATCTGGTCTACTTTTCGCATATATTCCTCTAAGCTTAAACTTGCATTTTTCAATAACTCTTCTGGAACGGGTATTAAAAACATGGTGACTTATAGCTATAGCATCACATTTCAAGCCAAAAAAAGTATATTTAATTAACTCCTGTACAGCTTCAGAGCATAATCCCTGTCCCCAATATTCTTCTGCAAGTACATAACCTATGGTCTTACATAAATCGTACTCCTTAAATGCAATGGTTGATCTCATTCCTATTGACCCTATTATTATGAAGTTATCCTGGCTTTTCAATGCTATTGCCCATTCTTCGCTCCCTGCCATATACCTTTTAATTCGGTTTTTTGCTTTCTTCACATCAGTTATTAGTTTCCAACCACCAGGATTGACTACATTTTCATTTGAAGCAAAGAAAAGCATATCTTTTGCATACTCTAATTTCCATGGTAGAAGAAAAAGCCGATTCGTTTCCAAAACAGGAAGAAATGTTGCACTAAACTTTTCGTTCATATCATACCCAATCCATATAATTTTGTTTAATTTGCTGTTACAATTACTATATCTGATATATATTTAATTTTCAACCAGACCGTACCTCTCAGTTGTAAAAGGTAGCTTAATACCGAAG
>JAQSXC010000031.1 GCA_029266335.1 Eubacterium sp.
TAACCTGTGCCGTCGCAGGCATTGTACTGAATATCACTTATATTGTTGTCGTATGTGCAGTAGGCATTCCCCTTTTTGGGTTCTTCCATGCCTCTGCTGCTGTAATGCTGAAATTGATTCTGGACGGTACGCTGATGCTGGTATCCTACGCTGCCGTTTTCAATTTTCTGTCCATGATGATACAGAACAAAACCACTACAGCAATCATCAGCCTGATTGGAGTTATGGTCATCATGTTTGTTTCAATTGTGCTGATAGCAAGAATCGCAGAGCCGGAATTCATAGATGCACTCGAAATTGTAAACGGAGAACAGGTCTGGAAAACCATTAGGAACACCCGCTATCTGAGCGAGACCGCAAGAGCAGTCTGCCAGTTTATCATCGATGTATTGCCCACCGGACAGAGTCTGCAGATTTCAGGTATGACGGCACCTCACCTGTGGCTGATGGCACTCTATTCTACCATTACCACGCTTGCGGCAAATATTGCAGGTGTATTTATCTTCCGGCGGAAGGATCTGAAATAAAGGAGTTTATATGATATATTTGCTTTGTGCGCTGTGTGCCAGCCTGTTTGTAATCATTTGCATATTGCTTGTAAAAATCATCCTTTTGCGCAAGGCGACAGATGAAATACGTACTGAATTTGCTGCAAAGCTGGCAACCGACACCAATACCGGGATTGATGTAACTACCTCGGACCGTAAAATGCGGCAGCTGGCAGCAGATATCGACCTCCAGCTACAGCTGCTGCGCAAGGAGCACATCCGCTATTACCAGGGTGACCGTGAACTCAAAGATGCCATCACCAATATCTCCCACGATCTGAGGACACCGCTTACGGCAATTTGCGGCTACATGGAGTTGTTGCAGCGTGAGGATAGCTCTGACACGGTTCGGAAATATCTTGATATTATAGCAAACCGCATAGAAGCATTAAAACAACTTACAGAGGAACTGTTCAGGTATTCTGTCATGGTATCGGTTAACCATTATGACAGCCGGGAAGCTGTAAGCCTTAATAAGGCTCTGGAGGAAAGTATAGCAGCTTATTATGGTGCATTGAAGGAAAAAGGGATCATCCCTGACATTTCAATGCCGGAAGAGCGGATAGCACGGCAGCTCAACAAAGCCGCTCTGTCCCGCATTCTCAGTAATGTTATCAGCAATGCTGTGAAATACAGTGACGGTGACCTGAAGATCTGCTTGTCGGAACAGGGCGTAATTACATTCAGCAACCATGCCAAACAATTGAATGAGGTTTTGGTAGGAAGGCTTTTTGACCGATTCTATACTGTAGAAAATGGCCAAAATTCTACCGGTCTCGGACTTTCCATTGCCAGAGTACTGACAGAGCAAATGGGCGGAAAGATTTCTGCAAGTTATAAATCAGGACAATTATATATTGTAATCAGCATGGAATAATCCTTGTAATCACATGGGTAGTAACGCATGCCTAAATAAAAGCACAGAAGCAGGTATTTTAACAACTCCCCTGTTCCTGTGCTTTTTGGTAAAAATACAAATGGATATGTTATACCTTCCTGTTTTATACTTAGTCTAAAGCTTTAATGATAATTTTAGTAATCCTGCTGTCTACTTTCTCAACATCATAATGATAATATAAGGAATCAGTATTAATAATTGAAACAGAAAATCACAATGCCTTGAACAGGGCTGTACCTCTTCCCTTTAAATAGCTGTAAGCTCCCACGTCTGCAGCAGCAGCTGCTGCAAACCAAAGAACCAGAAAAAGATTAGAGTTTGACGGTTTTACCAAAGCAAATATACCCATTGGAAGCAGTATTGACAGAAAGCCTGCGGCCAGTGCAATCATAACACTGGCACTTTGCTTCACCACTGTTACCTGTGTACTCCATTCCAGCTTTGGAAAATGAAGATTAATTATAAGTCCCATAACCGCTATTAATATGCAGTAGCTGCTGCCTACAGCAATTGCCAGCAGATATTCCTTAATGGTTAATCTGAAAACTGCTGCAAGAACAGTAGAAGAAATAATCAGTATCGGACCTGTTATAACCAGATTCAGCAATATTTTGCCCTTGAAAATATCTATTGCCTTCAAGGGTAACGATTTAAGTATCCACAGGTTTTTACCCTCTACTGATATAGACGGAGCTGTGGTACAGGTAAGCGATACACATAAAGTCATTGCCAAAGTCACCAGCAAAGCCATGGACACGTTTACAGGAAGCATAGTTATTATTCCTGTAAGCTTTGGTCTGTTATAAATAAGTAATACAGTTGCAAGCAGCATCATAATTGCTCCAAAGCCTGTATTTATTACATATATATAGGATGAAAAATAGAACCCTAGCTCTTTTTTGAATAATGCCATAGACGATGTCTGCACCTGAAGCTCGGTCAACTTATAGTCGGAGGCTTTATATTTCTCCTGCATTTTAGAGTTTATTCCCTTGAAACTCCGCGCAAACAGTCCGATAAATGCTGCAAAAACCATAATTGAAATAACGGCGAATATCACCATCGAAAGAATATCCATATGCTTCAGAGCCGCAGTTATAAGCCCAAAAGGATAGTAAATAGCTTTTACTGAGCCGACAAAGTTTACTAAATTCTCAATATTGGCAGCTGTCAATGAATTAAGCGAAAGCATCCCACCCATAAATAAAACAAGTAAAACAAACGATCCGATAATTAATAGCAGATTTGTACGCCTTGCCTTGGCGGATAGCCTCCCAAGCAACAGTGACAGAAGTGCGCCTACAGTAACGGGAATCAGGCTGGTAAATATCAACATAAAAAATGCTGCAAGATAATATGCAATTCCTGAAGAAGTCTTTATACCATATACCATCAAATACGGAAAACCTAGAAGCACTGACAATCCGGTATTTGTTACAACTATCATAAACAGCTTGCTGACTAATACAGCCCCCTTTGATACAGGCAGTGACATAAGCATGTCAAAATCCTTAAATGCAAACAGATAACCCGGAGCTTTGTATATGGACATGAAGAGACATATCAGTATTGAAATAGCAGTACCTGCTATAATCAGTACATCCAGAGCATCCTTCTCAGCAAGAAATCCTGATGAAACCCATGCATACATGCTCATCTGTACGAATATTATGAATATTACAAAAAGCACCATCCCGCCAAAAAGGCCTGCCTTCACCTTTTCACCCTTTGTAGAGCTTTTCAGCAATTTATTTATTCCTGATGAATTTATTAATTGAGCTTTTATAAGAAGTATTGTATTATTCATTGTCTATCAACTCCATAAACAGTTCTTCAAGGGAATTGTCCCCTTTGACTTCATCTGTCTTTCCGCAGGCAATAAGTCTTCCGGCCTTTATAATTGCTATTTTACTGCAGAGCTTTTCAGCCACTTCAAGGACATGTGTAGAAAAGAATACTGCTCCACCATTGTCACACAGTTCTTTCAAGAACCCCTTCAGAGTATGGGCTGCCTTTGGATCCAGTCCGACAAAGGGTTCATCCAGAACAAGCAGTCTGGGACTGTGAATAAAGGCGGATATCAATGCCAGCTTCTGCTTCATACCGTGGGAATATGCCGATATGATATCCCCAAGGCTTGATGTAAGTTCAAAGGCATCTGAATATTTTCTTATTGAGGCTTCCCTATCTCTTTTTGAAATACCGAAAATATCTGAAATGAAGTTCAAATACTGAATTCCCGTCATATTTTCGTACAAATCAGGATTGTCGGGGATATATGCCATTGTTCTTTTGCATTCAATATCCTGGGTTTTAATCGATCTGCCGTCTATTGATATTTCTCCCTCATCAAAATCCAAAAGTCCTGTAACACATTTTATTGTTGTTGTCTTGCCTGCACCGTTATGACCTATAAAACCAAATATATCTCCCGGCTTCACTTCAAGATTCAGATTATCTACAGCTTTTTTGCCATTTTTATAAATCTTCGACAGTTTTTCTATCTTAAGCATTTTTTACTCCCTTTCTATCTCTTCTGATCACTGCAAAATAATAAACTATAAGCGGCGTAGGAAAGTTGGATATACCCCAAATCCCCCACAGCCACGGAAACCGTCCTCTTTTCTGTGCATCTCTGAATATCCAGATTCCCTGGCAAAAAACAAATAATACTATTAGTATTATCATCCATAAAGGCGGGTTATCTAAAAAATCATAAAAGCTCATTTCGTCTCCTCCTCATCAAAAGAAACAGTACTGTCGGCACTATTAGGAACAGTCCCTGAATTATGACAAATACCAGGGCTGACAGCTGATAAATCACCATCAGTGCTGCTATTATTGCCAGTGCGGTACAGCTGAAGATAGCAAGCTGCCTGTTGTTTTTCGCTGCCGTTCTGATCTGTTCATCCGAAACAAAGTTTACAACCGACATTAAATCAGGTGTATTTACGTCCATGTTATCTATTTTATTTATTATTATCTTTAAATCATCTGCAATTCTTTCATCCTTGCCCATAGCGTTCAAGCTCCTTTTCTATACTTTTCACTGCATTTGAAATCCTTGATTTTACTGTTCCTACAGGTATCCCCAGGGTCTTTGCTATAGCTTCATAAGAATAGTCAAAGTTGTATTTCAGTACTACCGGAGCCTTCAGTTTTGGAGAAAGCCTGTTGACAGCCTGTATTAAATCATCATTTTTTAACAGGTCGTCAATTGGATTGTCATAGTCTTCAGGCACAGCAAGTCTACTGCAATAGCTTTCAAACCGTTTTTTTCTTTTTATTGCTGTCAGCCAGGTGTTTTTTGCAATGGTTATCAGCCACGTGCAGAAAGAAGCTTTATTCTCATCATAAAGCTTTATCTTTTCTACAGCCCTGGCCATTGTTTCCTGAGTTATGTCAGCAGCATCCTCTCTGTTCAGGGTGAGCTTCAGGCAGTATTTGTATACAGGCACATAGCTCTCCTGCAGCAGCTGAGCCAATGCATGCCTGTTACCCTGTCTGGCACTTCTGACAAGATATTCAGCTGTGTTACACAAGCTTCATCACCCCATCTTTGAACGTTCTATTTGTTATACCTTTATCATATGGGTTTTGTTCACTTTTTAAAAGAAATATTTTTTTCTTTATTTACATTCGTCTAATAACCGAAGAAATATAACCTTCTTAAAAAAACACCGGTTTTTAACATCGGTTTAACAATTTTTTTAATTAAGTGAGATAGAATAGCATTACCATGTTACAATTAATTCCTGAATAGATTATATTTGCAAATTAAAAGGTTTTATAACTAATGGATGGTTTCTATGGATAAACTTATAAATTTGGAAAATTACAAAAATAAGATAATTTGTTATTTTAAGATGCGAACCACACGAATAAAAGATATTAATATTGAACAATTATACAAAAGGTTTGCCAGGGATACTTACAATGTACCGAATTTTCCACCCGGAAATATAGACTTATGGATCAAATATCAGGCCCATATTTTTTTAATGGAAGAATTTAAAAATAAGCCTGACCTTTTTTACAAATTGTTTATAGAACTTATATACAGTTACAGTGCTTTTTATAAAAGGGCGGAATTTAATCATTACAAAGATTATTATCCTGAGCAGCTTTTTTTTAATGTAGAGATTTCAATGGCACCTTTAAGAACGTTAGTGACTGAATCAGGTTATCCAAACAGAATTCTTTGCTATTGCTTCAAGTGCCTGCTTGCCGGATGGACTCCACAAAGAATTGCCAGGGAACTTCACTGTATGAAGCTGGACAGCATGCTGAATCTATTTACCTTACATTATGCAAAGGAATCCGGTATACACAAGCTCTGTGTCGATTATATGTTTCTGCCTTTAAGAAAGAGCTTAAATGAAACGCTGAATTATTACATTGAATTATATGGAAATGACGACGAAAAATTTTTAAATATTACCAAAAACATTTTATTTACTCGTACAGGCTCAACAAACCTAGATGATTATATGGGTGAAAGTGAACTTCCTCGAAAGGCTCACATGATTTCTGTATGGTGTAACAGGATAAAAAGTTCATTAATAAAAAAAATAATTCGGTTCCTTAAAAAGCAAGAATATTACTGTGATTCAGAAAGGATGGAGTAAAATGAGTGATTCGGCCGGAAATTGCCCTACACCCGACATGATACTTAAATATTTTTACATGGAACTTGATGAGGAAGAGACAAATATAATTGAAACCCATTTTGCAATATGCAGCAGGTGTCATTCTGAATATGATTACTATGGAGCTTTTATTGAACAAATTACACCTTCAGCAAAAGTACAGAAGGAGCTGTGGCTTAATTCAAACAGTGATACCTTCTCAGTTGCTGCTGCAGCAAGTTACGGCACTGCCGGAACCTCGGAGCTAATATCAAATGATGGAAAGTATCATCTGAAAAAGATAGCCTATATGGATGATTCATGTACATCCCTGCTTGTGGTAAAATTGATATATCCCGGCATATCAGGCAGAATAAGTGTATATATGCTGGAAGATTATACTTCGATTTTTATTGGCTCGGAATTAACCGATGAAGATAACAAGGTCTGTTTTGAAGTAAGCTCAGATATTAAACTGACAAATCTATTAGTAACCTTCATCTTATCAGAAATTGAATAAATGAAAGCTTCAATTCACACCCATCAATACTATAATAAGTTTAATTTGTGATGGGTTATTTTGTGCAGCATTTTTAACACGTTGGCTCTAAAATATTATACCGGTGCTTATCTATGTGACCTAATCACTGCTGTATACCTCAAATTCCCGTAAAGAATAGCCATAGCTGCTGGAGCTCTGGTATGCGTACATTTTAACATATCTGGCACGCACAGTGTCAAAATTGATTACATCAATTCCCCCTTTGCCATGACTCTCGGAGGAAACCACTTCCCAGGAAGAACCGTCGGTTGATACCTGTATCTCAAATTTTCTGGCATATGATACTTCCCACTTTAATACTACATGTGAAATGTTTTTTACTGATTCCAGATCTATATAAATCCACTGCTGCTCGGAATAATCTGAGGACCATCCGGTATTCTCCTTCCCATCTAACGCATTTCCGGATGAATTTGCGGAGTTTAGGTCCGAACTTGCAAAAGCAAGCTTATTTTGTGCGAGATTAACGGAATGGGATGTGGATGATAGTTCAAATACCATGAGAAATAGTATTACAACAATAATAATTCTTGTAAGGGTCATTACAAATTTAATATAATTTATGTTTTTTACAGTAAATTTTTTAGATTTCCGGCTTTCTCCTATATTAGGTATTTCATATGATAACACGTGTTTATTTGCAGAAAAATTGTTCTTGGGATGTTCAAATAATATGCTATGTTCCTCTTGTATAAAAATATTGGGCAGTATGCCCATATCAAAAAATAATTGTCTTATGCTTGCTACGTGTTTTAACTGTATACCACTGTTATTTACCGTAATATAGAACTCCTCATCCCGTGACAGTAATATTTGAAGCTCCTCTTTATTCTGACTGGGATAAAACATTAATTTAATATTCTTACATATAGCGCCTAAAATTTTCTCCTTGAGGTTTCTTATTTTTTTTACATTTCCTATAATATCTACTTCACCGGTAGCAGCAATTTCTTCCGGAAGCTCCAGAGAAGTCCCTATAATTTTTTCTTTTTTTAATATTGAAGCAAATGCGACTGAATATGCAAGACCTGCACTACTCCCGTCAACCTGTTGAGTAAAATCTTTTACCGTAATAGAAATGGGTGTCTTTTGAATATACGCCTTAATATCTTTAGAGAATAAAATTTCATAAGCACATTCTATTCCTCTTCTTGCAGATTCTTTTACCTTTGGAGAGCGAAAGCTTTGAAAGTATATCGCTAAAGTTTCATTCATCTCAACATTTAATAATTTTATATTTACTAATTCAGCAGTTCCATTATCAAATAATGCATATGTATGCATTTTTCCCTCCATTCAATAACCGTGAGTACATATTAAATTTGACATATATAATTTGTTGTTTTCATAATTATACAAATTTCTATTTTTTATGGTACATATATAATATGTACTTAATTTTACATTATTTGGGTTACATATTATATAATAATTTCAAACAATTTTTTTGCAAGAATTATTTGTTTTTTTGTAAAATGCGCTTAAAGAAAGGATTTGTACCTTTTATACAGATGAAAAGGTACAAATCCTTCTACAATTGGGGTGCTGAAATAATTGAACACTAACAATTTCACATATACAAAAATATATTTCAACCTGCCTAAACACTCAATGCTCTGACTCTATGCTTTGTTATGTTTCCCAGGTTTACTATATGATCATCAAATTCCGGGCTTTTTAAAATTTCCAGGAACCTGGAGTATTCTTCATGGTCGGGATTGCAAACTGCATTTTCATTAAACTCTTGCCTTTCCCATGTTTGCCAGTCATCCAGGCCGCTGAATGTAATTTGATCAGAATTATATTTTTTAGCAATGGAAATAATATCAACCATCTCTTTATAATTTTTCCTTTGAACTATAAAGGCAAGAATAAGATTATTCAATGTATTTTCTTTTCTTTTTCTGCCCAGAAATTCTATGTTCTTCAATAGAGTATTCAGATTTCCGTTTACCCTTATTCTTTCATAGGTTTCAGGTGCTGCTGCATCAATCGATATAAAAATATTGCTTATATTTGAATGAATTTTAATCATTTTTTCCCACACTTCAGGCGTCAGCAGCATGCCATTAGTCATAATGAAGAACTTTAACTGCGGGTACCTGGTTCCGTCAAAATTATAAAGAAATTCTCTGTAGATTGAGGAAGCAAACGGATCGCCTGCACCTGTTACAAAAAAGCACCTGACATTTTCGTACCCGCTTTTCTCAAGGGTATCAAACAACTTCTTATGTACCGCACGCCGCCTTTCATACTCAGGACCTTTTGTATGAACAATATTATTTTGACGGCAGCTTGGACACCTGAGGTTACAGGTTTCGTCATAGGCAAGATTGAAGCTTGCAGGTAAAATTTTCAGAAAGGTTCTGCCATCAAGAATATTTTTTATCCACGGTGCATGGTCTTTTAACTCCAGTAAAGAATCTTCGAGCTCTTCCCCTCTGCTGTCAGCTGCGGCTGCCTGCTGCAGTTCATTCCTTGTATAAAGCCTGAATTCCTCACTATTGAGATATGGGCACTTTTCCTTGCTGCAATAACTGTATGTACCGTCTAAAACACTTTGCCGCAGGCTTTGCATCCGGTCAGAATTCCATAATTCCTCCAGAGTCAGTTTCTCTATATCACCAGTACCGAAGAAATCAGGCAGCCAGGATTCGCAACAGCAGGCTGTTCTATCATCCAAAGTAATGTCTATATGGGTAAATGGTCTTAAGCAATACAAGCCTTTAAAATCTTTTATGTTCTTCATGTATATATTCATTCCTTTGCTACTATATATTTGGATCTAAAGCATGACATTCTGCCGTGCTTTACCCATCTCCTGCTTAATCTAATTAAAGATAAAGACTAAATATCCATAATTGATACCTCTTCAAGTTTGGACCTTAAACTGTTTACTGCACTGACATAATTCTTGTTGGAACGGTAATGATTTTCAAAGGCATCCTGTAAGGCATCAGGCTCATTTACATTTGCCTGGTATAGGAATGTAAGCTGAGTTTTCAAATCTTTCAGCTGTTCCATGGAAAAATTCTTTGCCGACTTGATATTCATCATATTTTCAAAGGGTACGAATAAATCAGGAGTTATTTCCACGTCAGGATAATTCCTTTTAAACTCCCCATCAGTAAGGCTGGGCATGTATATGGAAAAGTCCGAGCAGATGCTGCCTAATTTCAGAGCAAGTTTATATGTATTCTGCAGTGTATCCCAGCTGTCATCCGGAAAACCAACAATATAAAAGGCCAATGTCAGAACATTTTTTTTATTTAAATAGTCGATAAGACTTTTTGTTTTTTCAACTCCGTAAACCGGCCTTTTATAACTCTGGAGTATATCATCCTCAGCTGATTCCACACCAAAGAATATAAACTTTAAACCTGCTTCCACCATAAGGTCTATTAGCTCTGTATCCAGAGATTCCAGCCTGGTCTCGCAATACCAGTCAAATCTCAGACCCTGATCTATTATACTGTGGCACAATTCCAATACCATTTTTCTATTTGCGGTAAAAAACTGATCTCTGAACTGAATTGTCTTAAAACCAAGTGACAGCAAATGTTTTATGTCGCAAATAACCTTATCCACCGATCTGAATTCAAATTTTTTTCCATAGAAGGAGGCATATGGGCAATAGGAGCAGCCTACTGCACAACCCCTGCTCATATAAAGGCACCCCCTCAGCTCTCCTGAAATCAATTTATACTTATCATATGGAAAAAGTGAATAATCCGGTGTAGGAAATTCATCGATCTGATTTGATGACAAGTTTCCCAGCATATCATTGACATAATGCTCAACAGGAACCTCAGGAATATCATCGATTTCGGGAGCATGCTTCAGTATCCAATCTTTGAGAAGCTTTGCTGTGTGCCCCGCCAGAACTATTCTGGATGTGTAATTATTCTTTTTAAGGTATCTCGCAAAATCAATGTCATATTTTATGGTGGGCGAGGCCCCTTTCAGAATGATAACATCATACTTTCCCGTCATTTTTTTTATAGCATCCTTGGGTAATAGCATCTCGGCATTTGCATCTATAATATCCAATTGAACAGACTTGTTATTTTTGGCAATAGTAGCGGCAAAAATCAGAGGAAGATCCGGAAAAGCCTGAGGCAGGTGTTCTGCTGTTCCCAGATCCCCCATCATATCACTGGATATGGTTATCCCGTAATAGGGTCTTAAAAGTAACAGTTTCATACTAAAGGACTCCTTTTCATATGTTTTTGGATGTTTCAGAATATCTTTTTTATATATTTTTAAATTTATTCTATTTTTGATTTTAATATGAGAATAGTTTTGATCTAGGCATATGTGTATAGAGAAACCTGAGAATTATTAATATGGTTTTGAATCCAGATAATCAGATCCAGATTATCTCTGGAACACATGACGGTATACCTGGTGTCGGAATTTGCGGCCACCAGCTTAGAAAGAATATGAATGGAAGGTTCCTTAACCATGAGGGTTCTAGAAAATTCTCTTTCAGAGATATCATAGACCATACGAAGTATTTTCTCATAATTTATATGGATTTTTTGTGTTTCCTTACGATAGTCCTCCTGTGGCATAGACAACATATCATGAAATTTAAGATCGGATTCAGGAAGCATCCTGAGAACACTGACAGGAAAATCATTTTCGTATTTTCCGATGAAATACTTAAGATTCCTGTCCCATTCCAATGCCTTATCTCTGGTGAATTGTTCGTCATGATACTGGTGAAAAGCCTCAATATTGGGATTATACATGATCTTTACACCATTTCTGTTCTGCCGGTATCCGAATTCACTGTCTTCAAGGCCCCAACCCTTGAAATTTTCATCAAAACCTCCAAAAAGTTCAACTGCTTTTTTAGGAATGGATATATTGTTGGTATAAGTGTATAACCAGTTACTTCGCAGTGAGCCAAGGTTTTCAGAAATCAGCTGAAAGAGATGGTGGCGGTCTTCATGGCAGTAATCTTCTGCTAAGATAAGCTTGTTTAGCCGGTTTGGCAGATCCTCACAGGTTTTGTCAAATAAAAGATTGCGCAGCCCGATTTGCAATACCATCTGATCCGGGAAAACTTTCTGATGAAATTTCACATGTTGTGAAACGTAATCAGGCTTCACCAGCATATCACTGTCCAAAAATATCAGGAGTTCACCTTGTGCATGTAGTATCCCGAGATTCCTGGCATTCCCTCGCCCGGTGTTTTTCATGGTATTGTAATACCTGACGGAAATCCTGAGGTTCATTTCATCAATCATGTTCTGATTAAAATCATGGGACCCGTCTTCCGCCAGAATTACTTCAAAGCCGTTTGCATCAAAATCCTGCCGGTTTAGTGTCATTAATGTATTGGCAAGATGTTCCCTTCGATTATAATATGGAATGATAATGCTGCACTTCATAAGCGTCTCCCCTGTTAAGACATATATTGCTGCTTTCCATTTTCAATAATTTTTCATTCAAGTCCTCGCAGGCTGTAGTTAACCATAGTTTTGTAGCTGTTGTATGATACTTTGCATCCATTCTGCGCTTTTTTTTCATGAACACATCATCAAAGGACTCATAGAATCCGGGGTTTTTGCCATGAGGATAATGGATGCTTTCAACCGATCTGCTCATCACAAACCTGACATTATTCTTTTCCAGTGCCAGAGCCAGATCAGTGTCTTCTCCTCCCCAGCTGGTATAGGCTTCATCAAACAGATTTGCCTGAATCAAAGCGGCTTTGGGCACCGATACATGGCAGGTCCAGAAGATTACCCAGGGTGCCGGCCATTTGGAAAGGTCATCTCCATATTTTTGATAAAGAGGCTCTCTGCTGTCGCAGATCCCCAGTTTTTTCAGCTCTGAAATTGACTTGTCGGGATTTTTTACATCCACTAGCTCCAATAATTTAGATGAATCCCTGTTATAGTCGTCAAATCCATAAACATAACCTATGACAGCACAGGGACCGGTGCAGCTCCCATGTATTTTCAAATGCTCTTCAACAGCATGTTTTCCAAGGATTACAGATGCGTCTGCAAAAATACATAAGGGTGCATCTGCATTCAGAATGCCAGTATTTCTTGCCTTGGAGACCCTGTAGCCTTTGTCTTCCTGATAGAAATACTTGAAGTTTACTTTGCTGAAATATGGTTTAACCACCTCTTTAGTATCATCTGACGACCCATCATCTACGACAATAATCTGTAAAAAACGTGAATCAATTGATTGCTCTAGAATGGAATCGATGGTATATTTCAGCAGGCGGCTCCGATTGTAGGTTGGAATTATAATACTTGCCAATGGTGGTGCATTTTTCTGTATATTTAAATTCTTCATATTGACCTCCGTGTACAATAATTTTTACAATAAACCTGAGCTGTTCATTCGTCCTGGTGTAAATTTCTGTCAATGGGTTCAGCAATGGAAAAGTTCCTAAATACAGCTTTAAATCCACTTCTTTCAGGTGAGCAACACATGATTCCCGCCATGCAGCTTTTTGTCCTCGGCATGTACCCGAGCCGTAACATCTGCCATTTGCCATCCTTATCCACGAACTGAATCCGAATTGCTTCTTCATGGCGTGTAAGGCGTATTGTGAGTTCACCATTATAATCCGGATATTTAACCACTGACCAGTCTGAAAATTCATTTGTAAAAACTGAACTCAGGTGGATTTTGCCGTCTGTAAACTCTATTCCGGTCTTTACCCAATGACTTTCATCCAGGCGAAGCATAAGTCCAAGCTGGTCATAAAGAGTTTCAAAATCACCGGCTATGGTTACCTGCATAGTAAAATCACCTTTGGTTTCCTTATAGAAAAAGTGACCATTATCACGAACGAAACCATAATAGGTATTTCTCCAAAAATCGCTTTGATTTGCTGTTTCAACTATTAATCCGCTTTCCGTAATATCCAGGTTTGGCGGTCTGCAATGCCAGTGAAAATTTTCAAACATATTTATACTCCTTATAGTCGAGCTATTTTTTTAACTTATCGTACTCCGTATTTATGAACTTTCTTAGATACACGTTGACACTCCTTCAATATAAGGCTTCTGTATTTATCACTGAAACCTTCTGTTTCGGGGAGAATAAAGCATTCTTCGGCACTCTGATCTTCAAAGGGCAGGGATATACCTGCCAGTGGTATGGAAATTACTGCTTTTTTGGTATCAAACACCGGTGTACTGCTGTCATTAACATAGCAGCCGTTTCTGTCCTGAATTACTCCGACAACAAGTGTGGGTACTCCCTTTACATTTCCTTTTAATACGGAGAGATAATTGTTTTTATTATTTGCAATTTTCGCTATTTCGCCTTTATACTCAACATAATTGATGTTCCCTTGAAAATCTCCAAATGCACTTACAATTTCCACATCGTAACCCGGATATTTGCTCAAAAAGTAACGGTAATTTGTCTTTTCAGTAAGCTGGTTACTATATACATTGCGGGTATGTGGAAGATGTATACCCCATACATCTTCTTTCAGCAGCAGGGGAGTACCTGTAAGGCTGATCCGGTAGGCCCACTCGAGATCTTCCACACCATAACCCCTGAAGTGAACGTCAAAGTATAGCCGGTTTTCTTCAAGGATTGTTCTTGGCAGTGCAATAAGTGCCGTCCAGGCAAATGCCCATGGAATACTATGCGCCACATGCCATCTGATATCTTTTTGAAAGGGCTGTTCCTTTTCAAGCTCAGAGAGGAGTTTTTCATAGTAGGAAAAAGGCAGAACTTCCACCGACTCTATATTTTCGGTATTATTGCTGTAATCAATCATCTGCCCGATAACACATTGTTTCTGATGAAAGGAAAAATGTTTGTCATAAAGGTTGGTCAAAAAGTTTCCGGGAAGCACCATGTCCACATCAAGAATTACAAGAACTTCACCCGTTGCCTGCTTTAACGCAACGGACCGTGCAAAGGCTACGTTCCACTCTTCATTAACCATAACTGAACGGATATTGATTTTATCTGCAAATTCTTTGCAAACGGCTACATATCTCTCACAATATTCCATGACTCCTACAACAACTTCAAATTCTGATTTGTCCATAGTCTGGGCGGCCAGAGCTTCGAAGGACAGACGTATATTTTCAAGTCTCTTTTTATAAGGCATAATGATACTAATTTTCATAATTTCTTTAAAAGCCTCCAAATTCTATTACATTTTGTTTGTATCTGGATTCAACAGAATGTTAATGTATTTTGTACTTCTACATGTTTATGTTATGTTTTAAACTCTTTCAGTTATTTAAAATTTCTCTTATAAAAGGAATCTCTCCCAAGTTTTTTATTACTTTTATAGCGTCTATGTAGCATTGGGTATTTGACAGTCCATGGGGCCAGGCATAGATATTTTCAATTCCCGCCCCCCTGGCAGAAGTTATGCCTGTATCCGAATCTTCCAGCACTACTACCTCATCTGCCGTAAGTCCCAGGCATTTCAACATTGTTATATAGGGCAAGGCATGAGGTTTGGTATGTGCTACACAATCACAGGATACAAGTGGGACTTCCTTTAAAAGTGGAAGGTTTATCAAAGCTATATTTCCCCTGCAGATTTTCATTTCCGCAGAAGAAACACAACCAAAGGGAATATTTTGTGCAACAAGTTTTTGCCATAATTCCTGGATTCCCGGCCTAAGCATTGACTTATTCAATTGTTTAAGATAATAGTCGGCCATTAATTTTTTCAGTTCAAAAATACTTTCCTTATTGACACAAATCCTGTCAAGGGTTTCATCCAGGCTCAGACCTATTAGGCTTTCAGGCTGAAAATCTATCGGCTTTTCTGCAAGGCTTTTTAGGGTTTCTACAATTGAAGCAGCATGAAGCGGTTCGCTGTCAACTAATATGCCATCAATATCAAATATTATCCCCTTAATCATGGTAGTCTCCTATTTGAATTAATACCTTACAGTTTGGCTCTGTGGTTCCTGTCATTTGATTCTGGTTCAGATTACAGCCAATTGCAGCAAACGCCTTTGTGAACTCATTAATCGGATATGTATGACTCACCAGTTTTTCTACAGGGATCACTCCCTTTGTTATGAGGTGAAAGGCTTCAATAAAGGAGCCGTGCATGGAGTCAATTGACCCCATAATTGTGAGGCTTTTATCAGCCAGCTCCATTGTGTTGATTGACGCTTTTTTATTTTTCAATCCGATGGACACATAGGTACTGCCGCAGGCCATTTGGGGATACAGTACTTCAAGCAGCCCTGATGTGGTATCAACAACAAGATCCACAGGTGCATTTGGATCCTTGAAAAAGTCTGACTTTGCTGCTTCGAGACTTGCATATGCCTTTACACCATTTGGGAGACAGTTTTTTGCATATTCCAGTCTTAAGGGCGAATTTTCAATCAGTACAGGTACTATGCCTTTCAGAGAAAGAGCCCAAACATAGAGAAGTCCCATTGGGCCTGCCCCAAAAACGTAGGAATATGCAGTCATGGTGGCCGGCTGAATTTTACGCAATCCTGTCAGAATGCAACTTAAGGGTTCTGTTAATGTCCCGGCCTTCAAGGAAACATTATCGGGCAAAACATGAACAAAATCCTGAGTGGTTTTATAGAGGCCGGCAAAAGTCCCATCATAGCTTACCCCACTCTCTGTACCGGACTTGTTCTGACAGTGATTGATTCTAAGGGTCTGGCACATTCTGCATTTTCCGCAGTAAGGTGTAGGGTTGATTACAACCCGTTCCCCCACTTTTACCTTTTCCACCTTTTCACCGATTTCTGCCACAATTCCAGTGGCTTCATGGCCCAGAGTAACTCCTTTTACTGCTACGGGATATTCCCCTGATACAATACCAACATCTGTGCCGCAAATTCCGCAATAGGCTACGGCAACAATCACATCGTAAGGGGTTGTTACATGAAGATTGTTTACTTCTTCAAGTGATAAATCCCACTGATTCCTATACTTCAATGCTTGCATGCTTCTCCTCCTCATACTGTATTAATGCTGCTTTCAATTGTTGAAGAACTTTTTCCACCTCTTCTTCAGTAATAATAAGTGGTGGTCTGACTTTTACCGTATTACCGAAACCGTAACGACTGCCACGCATAATTAGTCCGTTTTCTTTGGCAATTTTTATAAAATCTGCTGTTGCAGTGCTACCAGGCATGTCAAAAGCAAGCATTAAGCCCTCACCCTTTACATTGCTCATAAAAGGGAATTCTTTTGCCAGTTCAATAAGACCATTTTTTAAGATTACAGACTGCTTCTTTACATTTTGCAGAACTTTATGTTTCTTTATATATTTTATGGTTTCTTCAAGAGCAACCAGTGCCAAAGGATTTGCGCCGGAAGTTGTAGAGTGCTCCCAGGAATTCAAGATATCAAGTTCTTTTCGCATCAATACTCCTGCAACAGGAATTCCTATCCCGCCTGCACCCTTTGCAAAAGTTATTATGTCAGGCTTCAGTGTTTTAGCGATACCTGTACTGGCAAAAAAGGTCCCAGTCCTGCCAAAACCTGTTTGTACCTCATCTGCAATGATTAAAATATTGTGCCTGTCGCAGATTTTTCTGATGAGTCTGAAATATTCCGGATGTGGAACAATGTTTCCGCCATTTCCAAGGATGGGCTCAATAATAAAAGCGGCTACCTGGCCACCGGATGCATATTCAATAAACTCTTCAAGTCTTCTGGCGCATAATATATTGCAATTGTCCTTTTTTTGTCCGTAAAAACAGTTTTCACAGTTAGAGCCGGGTATTTTAAGTGCTCCGGAAAAAGTGGCATTAAAATTACTCTGACGAAACGCATTTCCGGAGATTCCCGTACTTGTGATGCTTTGACCATGGTGGGACAAAAATACCGAGATGACCTCTCTCTTTCCGGTTGCCTTTTGCGCAATTCTAATTGCACATTCATTGGCTGTTGATCCGATAATATCCCTAAACCAGAATGCTTCTATGTGTTCAGGAAGATATTCCTTCAAGGCCCGGAAAATGACTCTTGATTTTTCCTTGGTATAATCTGACGAAAGATGACAGCACAGGTCCAACTGGCGATGCAGTGCCTGTGTTATTTCTCCTGCTGAATAACCTAATGCTAGGTTAAATGTACCGGATGCACAGTCGATATATTCCTTTTTATCTATGTACAGGTAAATGCCTTTTCCTACATATCTTTTTAATGACATATCGACCACATCAACTAATTCTTTTTGCAGATTGGTACTTTCTTTTACCATAAAATGAACCCTCCTAACATACGCTTGGAGAAGCCGGCGTAATTATTTTATATGCAAACTTCGTATATAACACTATGCAGCCTTACACCGGAATGGGATCGCGCGCTATCCTGAACCTGTGTAAAGGTGTTATATATTCAATATACATTTAAATTTGGTTTTATCTCACTATTCCATTTTTTTACTGATACAGTGAGACAAAATTAACAACTATGGTAAAATAAGTGTTTGCTGTTTGTCTGCAATAAAAATAAGAAGTATAATTCTGTCATATTATTGTGACATAATTATACTTCTTAAAAATTTACACCGGGCAGAGGAAGGCCAGCGTTTTTATTCAGGCATTTTAATTTTAAACTGTTTTTATCCCAAGCCAGTTTTTTATATAACTGGTTTTCTCATTCTATCCCTGATTTACGAAATATTTCGTTAGGCATTTTTATGAATTGCAAATGCAGAATTGGCAGTAAACCATTTATGCTTTCTATACATTTCTGAACTTCTCTTCTTTGTTCATCCTGTGACAAATTGTGTTCAAGCATCGGGCTTCTTATATAGTTTATAAATGCATTTTTTTCTATATCAGCAAGTTCTTTAAGCTTTAAAAGTATTTCATTTGCTACAGTGAGTGGTATTCCAAAATCCATAAAGTATTTTATGAACCTGCATACCGTAATACTATATGAAGGGAACAATTTATTGTTTTTATCAATGGAATTTATTATTCTCATTTCAATAAAATTCTTTATGGTTTCATCACTAAAACCGATTTCCTTTATTTGATCCATAGTTACCGGCTTTTCATCAATTCCGTAAGGCAGCAGCCTGTTTACCGACTCAAGTATCTGTAATCCGAAATCATTTACAGTATTTGTATCGAAATTCACAAGCCGCTTTATTTGATTCAATGTAAAATCAGCATTTCTCATTTTTTCAATAAACTTCAGTTTTTCAATGAATTCCTCGTCGTAGTAGGCCATATTTTTAGCTGATTTTTGAGGTAAGGGTAAAAGCCCTTCTTTAATATAAAAATTGATGGTGGCTCGTGTCATGTTTGTTAGCTTTTCGAGTTCTCTCATTGGAATTTTTTTTTGAGTCCCCGCATTATTTTCCTTCAAGTATATCACCTCGTCAAGCAAAGTATAAATTAATACTTTTTACTTGTCAAACACAAAAGAATTTGTTTTAAACTTATTGACATATATTATATAAAATAATACTATGTAAAAAGTAACACTTTTTACTTTTTAACATATCATATCCATATATTTTTAATTTTAAGAAAAGAGTTGATTTAATTGAAATATAAAGCAGAAATTTTTGACTATCTTCAGTTCCTATACAATACTACCGGGTTTAATGACCATCAGCTGCACTGTGTTATTAAGTTTGAAAACAAGGTAAACATACGGATAATGGAAAAGGCGGTGACTGTATTAACCAGAACAGTTCCTGTTTTGACCAGAGTATACAGGCACAATAATGGCCGCTCCTACTGGGAGGATACAAATGAGTTTGAATTGTCAGAGCTCTTTAAGGTTGTAGATGATATTGAAGAATTTGAAGCCTTTACATATTCCAAAACCTATGAGGAGGCAGGTCCCCAGATTAAGGTTTGCCTGCTGCAGGCTGAAAGCGACTCTCTTTCCATAGTAATGAACCACATGGTCACAGATGGTATCGGAATAAAACAATGTACCTATCTTTTGTCGGATATATACTCAAATCTAATTAAAAATCCCGAATTTAAGCCTGAAAACATCATTGATGGCCAACGGGACTTTAGGAAGGTGCTCTCGCATATTCCTCTGTGGGATAAATTTAAAATACTTTTTCTGAACAATAAAGACAATAATCAAAGTATTGATTATACCTTTCCAATGAATGCTGAAGAAAAAACTGCTCCTTTCATACTGACCCATGAATTAATTCCTGATAGGTACAGTTCAATTCTAAACTATTGTAAAAAACACACTGTAACAGTTAATGATGTCATGCTGACAGCATATTTTCGTGTGCTTTCAAAAATGCTGGGTATAAACGGCAAACCCCTTAATATACCCATTATGATAGATATGAGAAGATATTTAAGGGACAAAGATTTTAGTACCCTGACCAACCTTGCATCAACAGTAATAATCAGTACAACTGTTGATGCTCAGGAGAATTTTTCTGAAACTTTAGCCAAGGTCTGTGCCGAAATGAAGATCAAAAAGAACAATTATCTCGGAATTAATCCGTACATAAAGCTTGATACCTTATTCAGGATTTGTAAAGGAAATCTTGCCTTTAAAATTCTGAAACGGTCATTGAAAAATCCCAACATATGCATGACCAATATTGGAGTACTGGATTCTGCAAAATTGCATTTTGAAGGCTCCCCTGTTTCAAACGCATTTGTATGCGGATCAATTAAATACCGCCCGCACTTTCAAATGGCAATAAGCAGTTTTAACGGCAGGATGACATTAAGTGTTAATCTGTACGGCAGCCTTCAGGATCGCAATAATATATCAGAGTTTTTTAAATCGATAGACAAAGAGCTAATGTGCATCTAAAAACAGCTTTATATCTTCCTCAACCGTTCCGATACCTGCAATTCCGAATTTATCAATAAGTACCTTTGCAACATCAGGAGAGAGAAATGCCGGAAGTGTTGGCCCAAGGTGTATGTTTTTAACCCCCAGGTACAGAAGTGCAAGCAGAACCAATACTGCCTTCTGCTCATACCAGGATATATTGTATACAATTGGAAGTTCATTTATATCCTTCAGTCCAAATACTTCCTTTAATTTCAATGCAATCATTACCAGTGAGTAGGAATCATTACACTGACCGGCATCAAGCACTCTTGGAATACCGCCTATGTCCCCCAGGTCCAGTTTATTATAACGATATTTTGCGCAGCCGGCGGTCAGAATTACTGTGTCTTTGGGAAGCTTCCTTGCAAATTGGGTGTAATATTCCCTGCTCTCCATCCTACCGTCACAGCCGGCCATAACAAAAAACTTCTTTATTGCTCCGGACTTAACTGCGTCAACCACAGTGTCAGCCAATGCAAAAACCTGAGCATGAGCAAAGCCTCCGATTATCCTCCCTGTCTCAATTTCTGCAGGTGCTTTCAGAGTTTTAGCCAGCCCTATTATTTTCGAAAAATCTTTTCTGCCATCAGAGTTTGCTTTTATATGAAAGCAGCCCGGATACCCTGATGCGCCGGTTGTAAAGATTCTCGCTCTCACTGCTTCTTTAACCGGCGGAACAATGCAATTTGTGGTGAAAAGAACCGGGCCGTTGAAGGCTTCAAACTCTTCGTCCTGTTTCCACCATGCGTTTCCATAGTTTCCTGCAAAATTATCATATTTTTTAAATGCCGGATAGTAATGGGCCGGCAGCATTTCACTGTGAGTATAGACATCAACCCCTGTACCCTGCGTCTGCTCAAGAAGTTGCTCAAGGTCAGTCAGATCATGCCCCGATATTAGTATTGCCGGATTATTCCGTACCCCTATGTTTACCTCTGTGATCTCAGGATTACCATATTTTGAAGTGTTGCCTTCATCAAGCAACGCCATTGCTTTAACTCCAATTTCTCCTGTTTTCATGGTGAGTGCAACTAATTCTTTCATAGAAATATCCAATTCCAGTGTGGCTGCCAGCGCCTCATATATAAAGACATAAAGCTCTTCCATTTCTTTTCCCAGTTTAAGAGCATGATATGTGTAGGCAGCCAGTCCTTTTAATCCAAAGATTATCAGATGTTTCAAGGATCTGATATCTTCATTGTCTCTGGGTATCATACCGGCATAAGATGCCTTATATATCAATTCAGTCATGGTATTTATTTCAAAGGTGGCTGCATCATGGACAGCTTCAACTGATATCTTACTTCTCAATTGGTTTCGCATTAAAAGCATTTGTTTGATTTTATCAATAATTGCTGCATCATCAAAGTTGGCATTGGTTATTGTCATAAACAAGCTTTTTATAACTTCATGATTTACAGCTCCCAGGCAGCTGACTTCAAGCCTTCCTTTTACAACGATTTCTGAAATGCCTTTAAGAGTATATATTAACAGATCCTGCAAATCTGCAAGATCTTCGCTTTTGCCGCATACACCACCAAATTCACAGCCCTTGTTTCTCGCAGTCTCCTGACATTGATAGCAAAACATGCCCATAACAAGTCCTCCTTGAATATTAATCCTGTCACTATACTCATTATTTGATATCACAATCAATAAAAAATATAATTTACATAATTATAATAATACAAGGTTATTTTACTTTGTGTTGTTGCATTTGCAACAAGGATACAGTTTTTTATATTCTGAATCCAGTTTTATTATTAAATGAATTTTATAGAATTTATAATCAATATATGAAAATTACACAGGGGTTACATCTATTAAACAAAAAAGAAGTATAAATCTGCCATTCATCACAAATCTATACTTCTTAATGCATACTGCAATTATAAATATCAGCTATTAAACTGGTTTAGAAAACCTTAAATTCAGAAAAACTTGCCCAGCAGCCTGTATCCAAACCGGTTAAGGTTATCTTTACATATCTTACCGAATTTGCACTGAAACTGTCTGCCTGAGTTTGTGCAGCTGTAGTATTTCCGGTCTTATCAACAGCAACTGTCCAATTTGTATCATCTTGCGAAACTTCAATTTTGTATTTATATGCTTTATTCTTTTCCCAAATTACCTCAGTACCTGTCAAATTATAAGCATTTCCAAGATCTACTTTCCACCAGTGATTTTGCTCTCCATCAGCTGCACACCAACGGGTGGACAGTTTTCCATCATTTCCATTCCGGGCGGGATTTCCATTTTCTTCACTATCTGCAGACACTGCCTTTCCCATTGCTAAATTGTCTGCAGCCAGTTTGGTAGAAACGGTAACCGGCTGGCATTGCGCAGAGGTATTCCCTGCTGCATCAAAGGCTGATACCGAATACGAATATGTTGTATTTGCAGCAAGACCCTTATCAGAGTAATTAGTGGAAGTTACTGTCCCCACAAGATTGCCGTTTCTGTATATTTTATATCCGGCAACACCGGTATTGTCTACTGATGGAGTCCAGTTTAAATTAATCTGGTTTACAGTAATTGCTGTTCCTGTAAGCCAGGTTGGAATTGCCGGTGCCTGACTGTCTAATTCAGCAGAATATAATTGACTCTTTGGTATTATTTGTTTTGATTGGCTTGGACTCGACCAAAACAGTTTTGCTACAGCGTCAGCGTTTTTTTCGTAATACTCATATTTTATATCATATTTCTGCCCGGCATTCAGTGCTATAGTTCCGCTGTTTTCTGTCAAGCTGTGATCCGCCCAGTTATCAATGATCTTGTTTCCGTTTACCCAAAGTCTCAAACCATCGTCTGAAACAGTATGGAAAGTATATGTTTCAGAATATAGAGGCTGTATTTGTCCGGTCCATCTGATTGAAAATTCATCTGCACCCATGGATGAAAGGGGTGCATTTGGACCCCAGTTAAAGTTGATATTATCATCTGCCCTTTCCTTTATAAGGTTGGTAAAATTCATGTTATCAAAGTACTCACCCTTTAAGCCGTTACCGTTTCCATATGCAGCACTTGGAGTGGTACCATAAGCATACGAACTGTGATTTGAGCTGTTACCTGCGGCATCATATGCCAATACCTGATATGAGTAGGTTGTATTTGCAGCAAGCCCTGTGTCGGTATAAGCTGTACCATATACAGTGCCAATCAGTCTCCCGTCTCTGATCACCCTATATCCTGCAACACCTGTATTATCTGAAGCAGCTGACCAGCTTAATTTTATCTGATTTGCAGAAACAGCTTTAGCAGTCAAACCTACCGGAGTTGTCGGTGCCTGAGTATCATTATAACCATCTGAATTTGTGTAATACAACTGACTTTTTTGAACTATCTGCTTTGACTGGCTGTTGCTGGACCACTCAAGTTTGATTTTTCCTTCTCCTTGATTATTATAATACTCCAGCACTATGTCGTACTTCTGACCTGAAGTGAGGGAAATCGTACCACTGTTCACTGCTGCACTATGGTCATTCCAATTATCGATCAGTTTTGTACCATTGATCCATAACCTAACTCCATCATCAGAGGTTGTGTAGAAGGTATATGATTCGGAGTATAAGGGCTGTATTTGTCCGGTCCATCTGATAGAAAATGTTTCATTATCTATTCTTGAGTCAGGTGAACTGTTGTACCAGGAAGCATTAATTGCATTATCTATACGTGTAAACTTTATATCTGTCAAGTCCCTGTTGTTGTAGTATTCTCCCTTTAGGCCATTTCCGCGGCCATTTGATGTTGGAGTTGTCACATAAACAAATGAACTATGATCGGAGGAATTGCCAGCTGCATCATAGGCCACTACCGAATACACATATGCTGTGCCGGCTGTCAGTCCTTTATCCCTGTAAGAGGTACCGCTTGTTACCGTATTTATTTGTGTACCATTTCTGAAAACCTTATATCCGACAGTACCTATGTTGTCACCGGAAGCATTCCAGTTTAACGCAACTTCATTTGATGTGGGTGCGGATATGACAAGCCCGGTTGGAGCAGTTGGAGCCTGAGTGTCGGTATTTGTACCTGCTCCAAACACCTTGAATTCGGAGAAACTGGCCCAGCAATCTGCATCCAGCCCGGTTACCGAGATCCTTACATATCTTCCAGCATCAGCATAAAAGCCATCTGCTTGAACCTGTTGATTTATAGTATTGTTGGACTTATTAATTTTAAGGCTCCAGTTGTAGTTATCAGCCGATACCTCTATCTTATATTTATATACCTTGCCTGACTTTTCCCAGGTTACTTCTGTACCTCTAATATTATACAAAGCTCCCAAATCCACTGTCCACCAGTGATTAGTCGAGCCATCAGCTGCACACCAACGGGTGGACAGGTTTCCGTCATTACCCCTGGAAGCTGTATTCTGAGCTTGTTGGCTATCTGAAAAAGAGTTTTTATTTAAAGCCAGATTACTCCCTGTTTGAGGTATGCTATTTGATAACACATTCACTCTGTCTGCAGGTATGTTATAACCCTTGGAATACCTGTTTTTAGTACCTGTCACGCGTACCTTGAGCGTGTGCTGCCCCTGGCTCAAAACTGGACTTGTGTAAACCTGTACATTATCAGTTCTTGCAGCCGAGTAAAAATCCACATATATTTCCGGCCCATTATCTATCGATACAGCTGCAATACCATGATTGTACGAAGTAGCTCCAAAAAGTTTTATCTGATTTCCGTTAAATTTCACTTTGTAGTACGCATTACGACTTGAGGACCAATGATTATCCTCCAGGTAAGCACCGGACCGGGAGCCATAGTTCCATTTGCTGCTGTATTGAAACTGGTTTAGTCCTTTTCCTGTTATATTATCATTGATACTGGTACTCCCATCATCCTCAATGATAACGGCACCGGCTCCTTCATTGATTTCAGCTTTTTTTCCAAGAACTTCAGCTATAAATTTTATAAGTACGATGGTTTTATTTTTTTTACTGGTTGTGAGAACACTGTTTTTTATTTCAAAGCCATTAACTGTTACTTTCCTGGAATCAAGATTCATAACCAGTTTTATGTTATCTTTTGTAATAGTTATGATATGGGTTTTCCCATTCCAATTTACAGCAGCCCCGAGACCTTCCGTTATTGGTTTTGTGGGTAATTGAAAATTCTTATACTTTATAACATTCCCATCATTTATCAGATACTCTTTACCGTTAATAAAAATTGATGTAGATTCATCTTTATTCTTATTTTTTAAAGTCAATATCTGATTTATCAAGTCTTCAACATATTCTTCATCGTACTCATAGTAGTCTTCATCTGCATAAATTTCTTCATTGTAATTACGAAGTAATTCTTTTAAGACCTCTAAAGACTTTTGATAATCTTCCGTTTTATCATAATACTTTTTGTCTTTTCCGGTTCCAAAATCCCCATTACCATTAGAACCGTTTCCATTGCCATTTTTGGCAAATACCATTGATGATGACATTACCAGCATTATTGCCAGGAAAATGCTTATAAATTTTTTCATATAAACTAACCCCTCCGAAATCAAAAATAATGATTTGAATTTTATATAATCCATTTCTTTATATTATATTCGATTTAGGTTGGCAAATTTTAGGGGGGAGTAAAATATAATATTATTGTAAGCTTGTTGTAATAATATGGAATTTGTTCAAGCTTGGATATTACTGCATTCTGCCTCTACCCATATATGTGCGGGGATTTCATCAATCAACTCATAGCCAATTTACAAATAGTTATAGTGATTTTTAATTGTATTAATACCCGTCAATCCAGCCTGAATACTTCTGCCAACCTGGGTTGTGCGCCGGTTACAGGATCCATTTCCATTATCATTACATCCTTCATATATTCATTCCATCTGTCCACAACCTCACTGTTTGTCTGAACCGCTGCAGCAAAATCACAGCCCTTCTGGCATTCATAATAGCCGAATAGCTCGTTTCCTACATTCCAAATGGAATAATTGAATATACCTGCTTCTTTTAAAACAGCTACAAGCTCCTCCCATATTTCATTATGACGCCTTATATACTCTTTTATCTGTCCATCCTTAACTATTGCCTTCCATGCATAACGTTCCATATATTGCCCTCCATGCAATTGACGATTTTTATATTGGCTTATTTACGTATAAAGCTCTATTCTCAAAGGTTGAATGCATTTTTAAAAGTATTATATCTCATTTGGAAATACTTATCATTGGGGTATCGTATTTATTTTATAGGGTAATTCAATTATTTATTATACTGTATATTTATGATAACTGAGTTCATCAATTTAGCATGGCGCCATCATCTGCTTTTCTTTCATATTTGAATATAAAAGGGACGGATTTATGCCAAAACAAAAATCCATCCCTTTTATTTTTTATAAATTATATTATCTTCTCAACTCTTTTTCTTTTCTAAAAACAGACTGCTCATAACTTTCAATTTTATTATTCAGTCTTTGAAGGGTATTCTTCATCTCGACCACCCTATTACTTAATGCATTTCGCTGCTCGGTCAGCAGCTGCTTTCTTGCTTCCATGGTTTCATCGCCCTGCTGAAACAGTGTAACATATTCAATCAATGCTTCGATGGGAAGCCCCGCACCTCTCATACATTTAATAAATTCAACCCACTTGCAGTCTTCTTCTGTATAATCTCTTATCCCGCTTTTATTTCGGTTCACACTTGGAATCAGACCAATACGTTCATAATAACGGAGTGTATCCTGAGAAATATCGTATTTTTTACTTACTTCTGCTATTGTCACGCGAAATCACCTCCAGGCTATGAAAATTATAACACTTATAGAGTCAAGGTATAAAGTAATATATTTTTCCTGTTATGTTAAGCAAGTTATGCCTCAAATACAGCAGCAACATCCTTTAACAATTTTGATATATCAATATGCTGGGGACAACTCTTTTCACAGAGCTTACATTCAATACACTCCGATGCCTTTCCATTTGTTCTTGCATAATTATTGTAATATAACTTTTGCAGAGAATATCCGGTGCTCATGGTTTGCTTCTCAGTGTTGTATAATGAAAAATACTTTGGTATGGCAATATTTTTAGGACAACCTTCTACACAGTATTGACATGCCGTACATGGAACAGCTATTGATTCATTAATAATGTCTACAACCTTTTTTACTAAAGCATTTTCTTCTTTTTCTAAAGGACGGAAATTCCGCATATAGCCTGTATTGTCAAGAAGCTGCTCCAGGTCAGACATTCCGCTTAATACCATCATTACACCTTCAAGACCTGCCACATAACGGATAGCCCATGAAGGTATAGACATTTCAGTATTATAATCCTTTAATAGTTTTTCGGCTTTTTCAGGTACCTTCGCAAGCATCCCGCCTTTTACAGGCTCCATAACAATTATTGGCTTATTATGGCGTCTGGCAACCTCATAACATTTTCGGGATTGAATGCTTTCGTTGTCCCAATCCAGATAATTAATCTGAAGCTGTACAAAATCAACTTCGGGATGAGCTGACAGAAATTTCTTCCAATAAATCTGCATTATCATGAAAGGAAAATCCAAACTGCTTTATCTTTCCTTCTTTTTTCTTCTGCTGAACAAATGCGAAGCTGTCAAACTTTTGGGCTATTTCATAATGTGCTACACCCAGATTGTGGATCAGGTAATAATCAAAATACTCTACCCCGCATTTTTCCAACTGCTCATTAAAAATCCTTTCCTGATCTTCTTCTGATTTTAAAAACATAGTAGGCAATTTTGTTGCCAGCGTAAAACTATCTCTCTTATGCCTTTTTACCAGTGATTCTCTGACAGCAAGCTCGCTCTTGCCCATATGATACATGTAAGCCGTATCAAAATACGTAAAGCCTTTATCCAGAAATGCATCAACCATTTTGTTAACAGTTTCCAAATCAATATTTCCGCTGTCATTATCCTTCAAAGGTAATCTCATAAAGCCGAATCCCAGTTTTTTCAGTTCCAATTTGTGCTTTCCTCCTTGATGATTTATTTTATAATGTTTACCACTTGTTTATAGTTCCTTATTAAGCATTCCTGTTTTATTCAACCACACTGCCAATGTGCCCGGAGCTTTAGAAACGCTGCTGCCCCTGATTGCCAGCCCTTCAAGAACTTTGGAGTTTGAGCAGAGCTTTTTTATGTCCCGTTCGCTTCTTCCCATACCGCTTCCTTCATGTGTGCAAAAAGGTATAATTGTTTTTCCTGAAAAATCATACTCTTCAAAGAAGGTAAACACCCCCATTGGTATTGTGGACCACCAATTGGGATAACCTATGAATATCACATCATAAGTATCCATATTTTCAACCCTTGAAATAAGTTTTGGCCTGTAATCGGCGTTCAGTTCCTTTTTGGCCTGATCAACCACCGTATTATAATTAGTGGAATATGGCTCAACTGTTTCAATTTTATACAGGTCACCGCCTGTATTTTCTTTTATACTTTTTGCAATAATTTCAGTATTGCCCGAATGTGAAAAATATGCTATTAGATTTTTTTTCATCAATAATCCTCCTCATTTTTAAGTTTATCAGGCTTGTGTTTTGCGGATTAAAAGTTCCACAGGAAAATTACATCGCTTTTTCAAGAATTTTTTGACTTACATCCAGAGTAATATCCTGAGTTTCTGAAAGTGCTGTTAAACCATGGGCTTTTAGCTGTTCAATAATTACCGGTATTTTTTCGGCACCGACACCATATTGGGACAGATGAGTTTTAATGCCCAGACTTTCAAAAAATTCTCTGGTTTTTCTGATTGCCAGATCTACTTTTTCATTATCATTTCCACTTTCTATATGCCAAACCCTCTCTGCATATTGCAGGATTTTATCCCGCTTCTGTTCACGTCTTACCTCAAGTAATGCCGGTAATACTATTGCCAGAGTCTGTCCATGATCAATACCAAACAATGCAGTAAGCTCATGCCCTATCATATGAGTAGCCCAGTCCTGTGGAACCCCGGTTCCTATGATGCCGTTCAATGCAAGAGTTGCACTCCAGACATGATTGGCCCGGGCATTATAATTTTCTGGCGCAGAAATTGTAGTTTCACCTATTTCAATTAATGTCTGTAAAAGCCCCTCGGCCATTCGATCCTGAACCCTGCCATCAACCGGATATGTGATATATTGCTCAGTTGTATGAACAAATGCGTCAACAATCCCATTTGCAACCTGAATTTCCGGCAGTGTAAAAGTTATGACGGGATCTAATATTGAAAATACCGGGAAAGCCAACTCGCTCATGACAGGAAATTTACCATGCTCATAGCTGACTACAGCTCCGCTGTTCATTTCAGATCCGGTTGCAGGTAATGTCAATACAGTTCCAAATGGAACAACTTTCCCGACTACATCAAAGGGAATGGGCATAAAACCATATTTCAACAAATCTCTCGCATCTCCATTATAGAAAGAAGCAAGAGTTATAAATTTTGTACCGTCAATAACAGATCCTCCACCTACAGCAAGTATAAAATCAATATTCTCACTGCGTACAATCTCAACTGCTTTCATCAGGGTTTCATATCTTGGATTTGGTTCAATACCTCCGAATTCAATAACCTTCCTGCTCCCCAGTATTTCTCTGACCTTGCCTATAAGTCCGCTTCTTTTGGCACTGCCGCCACCATAGGTTATTAAGACAGTAGCAGCAACAGGTACGTATTTGTCGATTTCTTCAAGTCTGTCCTTTCCAAACAATATACGTGTAGGATTGTAAAAATCAAAATTAAACATAGTTAATAATCTCCTTTTATTTTAATATAATTATTGATTTTGAGTTAACTGCAGGTCAGGTTTCAAATATCATGACTGCCTGTTTCATTTTATTTATAACGTCCACACCAAAGGGACAGTTTTTGATACATTGGCCGCATTCTATGCACTCGCCTGCCAGATGTGCCAGTAACTGATAATGATTCTTTAGAGTGTCGGGGACTGTTTCCTGGATTAATGCCAAATCCAGATATTTATTTACAGAAGCAATATCTATCTTTTTCAAGCATGGAGCACAATGCCCGCAATACATGCAATGACCGTTAAAGGATTTTCTTGGGGCATTTGCAAGTATTTCACTGTAATCCTTTTCTTTTTCAGCTGAAATAGTATAGGCTGTTGCTGCATGTATCTGATCAGTATTTGATACGCCAACCATTACCGAGGCAACAGCCGGTCTGGTTAAGCAATAATGCAAGCATTGTACCGGAGTAAGTGCTTTTTCAAAAGGTGATTCTATATCACTCAAAAGTAATCCCGCACCATAGCCTTTCATAACAGTTAAAGCAACACCTGCATTTTCACATGTTTGATACAACTTTTCACGCTTGGGATCGATACCCTTATAGGTCCTGTTTTTAAAAGTGGTCTGTTCAAAAAGCTTATCAACATCTTCAATGGCTGGCAGCATATCATATGCAGGATTGATACTAAATAAAATTACATCTATTATTCCGGTTTCCACCGCTCTTAAAGCTATATCCGTGTTATGGGTTGATATTCCTAAAGACTTTACAATCCCCTTTTCTTTAAGATCGTTGGCATATTTAATTATTTGCCCATTAAAAATGTCATCAAAATCTTTTTGATCATCAACATAATGAATCATTCCCACATCAACATAGTCAAGCTGCATTCTGGCTAAAAAGTCTTCATATGCTGTAACAACTTCCTTAAAGTTTCTGGTACGTTGATATTGTCCTCCGCTCCAGGTTGAACACAGGTGTCCTTGAATAACATAGTCGCTTCTTGAGTATTTTTTTAATGCTTTACCTACATAACTTCTGACCTCCGGATTGGAGTTATATAAATCAATAAAATTAATACCTTCTTTGATGGCACAGTCAATAATTACTTGGCAAGCTTCATAGCTTTTGTTTTCAAATCCTTCACCGCCAATACCTATGGCACTTACTTTAATACCTGTTCTTCCCAGAATTCGATATTCCATCTTTTTTCCCTCACTTTTAAAGACTTCTGCGGTTCCTTATTTTTTTACAAATTTGTTTTTACTAAAAACCCTTTAAGCAAAAATAATTGAATTGGTAATCCGGTAAATAATATTGTTTTTCATTCATTTATCTATTTTTACTGTTAAATGATCAACTGATTGCCTAATGCTTCTGTAAAAAGCATACTACCTGGAGTTAACTCCAAGTCAAGTTTTTTTTTAAAGTAACGTGTAAAATGAAAAGGTAAATTGTTTTTAAATAAATTAAAGGTTAATACTATTAATAATTCACTGATTGGGCCATTTCTTTTGAAACTCCTGCAAGTTTGATTTTGTTTTCTTTTGCAAGCCAAGCTATAGAATCCCGGATGGTTTCTTCAAAAGGCCGGACTTTGTAACCCAATTCACGCTTTGCTTTACTGAAATCAAATTCATTATTTCTATCGAGATTATAAATTGCAAAGCTTGTTAATAAAGCCGGTTTCTTATTAATTTTGCTGATTACAGACATTATTGCAGCAAGAAATTTTGCAACAGGTATGGGCAAAATTGTTTTAACTTCACTGCAGCCGGCATACTTGCTGATTATCTGAAACATTTCACTCATACCGACTATACAGTTTCCCATAATATAACCTTCGCCTTTATGGCCATTATGCGCGCAGGCGATTACACCCTCAGCAAGATCACGGACATCTACAGCATTAAAGCTTCCGGCAACTCCTGCCGGCATTTTTCCATTAACACAATCTATAATAAAATTAGTAAAATATCCATTTGCGTAATCGTTTGGACCGCATATCCCGGATGGAAAGACAATTGAAGCATCCAAACCTCTTTTATTTACAGCATCCATAACCGCCTGTGTTGCCTCTGCCTTTGTTTTGCCGTAGTAACCAATAACCGAATCAGGGTTGAACGACGTTACTTCGCTGATTTTCCGTCCTTTTTCAAGCTCCGGAATGGCACTGGTTGAACTGATATATACCAGCTTCTTTACATTATGCTTAATACACTCATCTATAATATTTTTAGTACCGTTAACATTGATGTTATATTCTTTTTCATTTGGTTCCGGAGATACGGTAACCATACTTGCACAATGGATAACAATTATTTCGCTTTCTTTTGGAACTGTAAAAAATTCCTTAAGAGATTTTTTATCCAAAAGATCACCTATGACAATTTCGGCTTCCTCAGGTACATACTTTATGGCAGGATCACCTTTCAGCACAAGAGTACGGACCTTTTTGTTTTCTCTGATAAGTGCGCGTGATATATTGCTGCCTAAATATCCGGCAGCTCCTGTTAATAAATAAATAGTATTTTTCATAATCGACATCTCCTTTTCAATTTCCGTTTTAATTGATTTAACCCTATTATGAAAAACAGTTGTTTATGAGATGTCAAACTTTTGTTAAAAAAATATTAAAAAAGCCTTTCCTTATGTTATGACGGGAAAAGCTTAATACAACAATAATTTTAAATTTTCAAGCAGACCGTGAAGGTGGTTCCATAGCCCGGCTTACTGTCAACAGTTATTTCACCTTTAAGTATTTCTATTACCTTCATAACAAGTGTCAACCCCAGACCGTTTCCCTGCTGAGAATGAGAGGTATCTCCCTGGTAAAACTTATCAAATATATGTTTTCCGGTCTCTTCATCCATACCGCAGCCGCTGTCTGTTACCGAAACTACTGCAAAGCCATCTTTTCTTATCAGTTTTAATGATATGGAACCACCTGTCCCGGTAAATTTAATTGAATTTGAAATCAGATTATTCCATACCAGTTCAAGCATACCTTCATCATAGCTCACAATCACTTCGTCAAGATCTGCAGTAAAGGTGATACCTTTGTTTTCCCATAAATCTTCAAAAGCCAGTGCACAGCACCTCAGCTGTTCACTCAGATCATAGGGTGAGGCTTCCGGCAGAATTTCCTGATTTTCAAGCTTATTCAGCTTTAGAATGTTCGTAACCAGTTCTGAAAGCTTTTGCGATGCAGTAATAATTGTTTTTGTATATTCACTGCGTTCTTCAGGTGTCAGTTCGTTGTTCCGGAGTGCATTGGCATAACTCTGAATAACCGAAAGCGGAGTCTTTATTTCATGGGATACATTGGCGATAAAATCACTTTTCAAGGTTTCGATAGTGGTAAGCTCTTCTGCCATTTTATTAAAATCCTCGAACATTACTTCAACATAATCTTTTTTCCCGTCCTTGCGCAAGGGGGCAACCCTAACCGAAAAATCCCCAAGAGCAATCCTTCTTGCAGCTTCACCCAGCCGCCGCATGGGGCTGCTGAAATAGTTGTGCCGGATGATGCCGCTGAGCACACATACTATCAGAGTCATAAAACAGAGATAACCCACCATTGCCGGAGCAATATAATTAACCGAGCCATTTCCCTCTTTGACAAATGTCAAATAGATCATTACATAGCAGCCGTTAATAATCATCAGGGCCAAAAGTATTCCAACAAAGTCTTTTATGGATATAAAGCTTGTATTGATTCGCCTGTCTTTCTTTTTTTTCATTTTAAACCTCCAGGTAACCGATGTGCCAAATGAATTGTCACATTGGACACAGAAAAAGTATATTCAGACTAAAGACTTTCAAGCCAGCACCGCCTTATAGCCCAGCCCATGAACTGTAAGGATTTCAAAATCCTTGCACTTTGCAAACTTGTCCCTGAGCTTTGTAACATAAACATCCACCGTGCGGGGAGTACTTTCTGACTCCAGACCCCAGAATTCTTCCATCAGCTGATTACGGGTGAATGTTCTTTTGGGATAGGAAAGAAGTTTGAAAAGAATGTTAAATTCTCTTACTGAGAGTGGAATTTCTTCCTCATTCAAATAAACTGTCCTTTCATCCGCATTCATTGTCAAGCTCCCGATGGACAGCTTCTTCTCGTTGGCGATATTAGCTCTACGCAGCAATGCTCCAACCCGTAATACAAGTTCATCCATATCAATGGGCTTGACCATGTAATCGTCAATACCTATCCGAAATCCTTTTTGCTTGGAAGATATATCATCACGGGCAGTCATAAATAAAATCGGTATGGTTTTGTCCTGATTTCTTACCAAAGTAGCAAGCTCAAACCCATCCATCTGAGGCATCATAATATCTGAAATGATCATATCAAACATACTGTTATACATGCTGTCAAATGCTTCCATTCCACTTTTGCATCCGATTGCATGGTAACCATTATCATTCAGGTAAGTGCATACAATTTGATTCAACTTTATATCATCTTCAACTACTAGAATGTTAATCATGGTTTTCCTCCTTGTTCAAAATACCGCTCGACCAGGTGTGTATCTCTAAATGAGGCTATTATCAAGAATTACTATAACCGAACTCATTTCTCTTTTCAATTAATTCCTGCAGCTTTATACTTGAATTATTAATATTTTTAATTGATTCATAAATAATTTCTATACTGGAATTCTGTTCTTCGGTAGTAGCCAGCATTTCTTCGGTAGCTTCGGAATGCTTTTTTGATATGCAGGATATATTTTCGGCCTGTTCACGTATTTGTGAAAAAATTCTGCCTACATAGCCGGTTTTCTCCAGTTCCGTTGCTATACATTCATCAATTGTATTGAATGCGGATTTAATATTTTCAAAGCTGTCAAGAACCTGTTTACTTATATATTCTCCTTCCTTTACTGCAATATTACCGTTATATGCCTTTTCAAAAACAAGCTGTGTTTTAGTATGTATATCATTAATGATTTTATCAATATGCTTAACCGTATTCGAACTCTGTTGGGCAAGTTTTTTTATTTCGTTTGCAACCACCGAAAATCCTGCTCCGGCTTCGCCGGCCCTTGCAGCCTCAATGCTGGCATTTAGTGCAAGTAAATTTGTCTGCTCCGATATCTGGTTGATTGCTGATAAAAAGTTATTAACATCTTCCATACTTTTATTCAGTTCTTCTACTGTAGCTAAAGATTCAGTTACTGCCGAGTTAATAATATGCATCTGTATTCCCATTTTATTTATGCTGTCAGAATTGTCATGAACAATATTACCTGCATTTTCAGAGGTATATGCAAGACTTTTGGAAAGCAGATTTATTTCGGACATTTCTTTATCAGCATTGTTCATCATTTCACTGATATGAATGATACTTTCGGACTGGTTTACAACACCTTCGGTAACATCCTTGATGGTATCCGCCATAATGTTGCTGATATTCCTTAAGGTTCCGATATCCTTATCACAGCTGTTAATATCTGTATTCAGTGATAAAGTATTTTCCTGAATGACAGCTACCATCTTATCTAATGAATATAAAAGTTCTTTGGTTTCAGCTTCTTTTTGCTTCGATAAAAGAATAAGGTCAGCACTGCGTTTAGTTACAAAATATAAAACAACAACTGTCAGTACAAAAAAAACCATAGTTGAATAAAAATCATTATCAAATTTGTGCTTATCGGTAAAATAGATAAGACTGTATGAAATGCTGTATAAGCCGCCAAAGCTGAATAAAATTCCTTTATTCAGGTGAAGGGATACCACGCAGAGCACTGTCACTACAACCATTCCTGTATATGGTCCCCCTATATATGGAACGGTAATTGTCAAGATTGACATAAACAATATTGCCATTGTCAGAACAGGTTGCTTCCTTCTTAAAATGAGAAAGCCGACAAAACCCAGCTCTACTAAAAGAGAGCCAATCACTGCACCCGGCATGCGGTTATTAAAATATAGGATAGCCGTTCCAAAAAATAGGAGTGTCAGAATAGCAGCTATTATTTTATTGACTTTTGCCGTATTTGCCTGCAAAAAAGTATCTTTCATTAATCAATCCTCCCGATTGTATTGTAAATATATCTAAATAATTTGCTGTATCAATTTTTTATTTTGCCAGCAGGTTATTTGCCTTTTCGCATATCTCATAAATTTCGTCATACTTCTTGTCAATCAAAGGCTCTACCTGGTCGGTTTTCTTCCTGCACATACTGCAGTAGCAGAAATAGGGGATAATCCAACCGACAAATGCAGGAATGGCAAGAAGTATACAAAGAGGTACCATATTTGCTGTTACAGCAAACACTGAGCCTGCCATAAAAGCCGTTCCAAATAATCCAATAATATAGGCAACCGCTGAAGCCCTGAGAACTTTGGAAAACTCAAGCCTTTGAATTTCGGTAATACAGGAATCAAAATGCCGCTGCAATCTGGTCAGCTCAGCTTTATTGCGAAGCTTGCGGTCACGCTTGAACTTAAGAGTTACAGAACCGACACTTTGTATTGGCGCAGAAGTGCCTTCCAGTGTCCAGCCAAAATTGGTATAACCATCAACATACACCGATTCCATATTCCGTTTTACCGTTATATCCTTGTATTCATAGCCTATAAATTTGTTGTCGTTTTTCGTGATCTCACCCATGATTTTCTCTCCTTTTTATAAATTCATTTTGGAGGATCTTTAAGATCCATTTGATGTGATCATTTTACTGTCAGTATGTTTTTGAATTGCTAATAAAATGTTTGAAAATTATTAATATTAAACCCTGACTTAGTAATTATAAAAAAATAATTTGTTTACGGTTCAATTTTCAACCTTACTGTGAAGTCAGCTCCTTTACCAGGCTTACTCTTCACTAGTATGGACCCTCCTACCAGTTCGATTACCCTCAGAGTAAGAGCAAGCCCCAGGCCATTGCCTTCACTGGAGTGGGAAGTATCTCCCTGATAGAATTTGTCAAAGATATGTTTTTTAGTTTCATCATCCATGCCGCAGCCGGTGTCAGATACTGTTACTATAACGTACTCCTCTTCCAAGGTCTGAAGCAAAGTAACTTTTCCGCCGGGTTCTGTGAACTTCAGAGCATTTGACAGAAGATTGTGCCATACAAGCTCAAGCATGTTTGGATCTGCATAAATCATGGTACAATCTTCCATGTTTGCTGTAAATTCGATGTTCTTTTTCTCCCAGGAGTCTTCAAAGGAAAGAGCACATTCACACAGTTGACGGCACAGATCATATGACTGGGCTTCTGAACGGATCTCCTGATTTTCCAGCTTATTGAGCTTCAGTATGTTTGTCACAAGTGCCGCCAGTCTCTGTGATGCGGTAAGAATTGTATCGGAGTATTCTTTCCGCTGCTCCGGAGAGATATCTTCTCTTTTTAGAGCCACTGTATAGTTTTGAATTATGGACAGAGGTGTTTTTATTTCGTGAGATACATTGGCTATAAAATCATTTTTCAGTGTTTCGATGCTGCCCAATTCTTCTACCATTTTATTAAAATCTTCAAACATGACATCCAGATAGTCCTGCTTGTCAAGTCTGTGGACAGGTTCCAGATATACCGAGAAATCTCCCAGCGAAACCTGCTTTGCAGCATCACTTAGCTTTCGCATTGGTTTGTCAAATGCACGAAAAATCTGATAATTGGTAATGAGGCAGAAAATCAGGGAAACTATTCCCCAATAGCCCAGCATGGAGAGTATATAATTTAACGGCAGGTTTTTTAAGCCTGCATACTCATTGTAAATCAGAGACTGTCCACCGGTAAGAGTAATAAGCACAAAAAATGTTATCAGATATTCCTTTAAATAAACGTGTTTTAATTTTACCCGCAGGTCTTGTTTTTTTTGCTTCTTCATCAAGAAAGCACCGCCTTATATCCAAGCCCATGTACTGTAACAATTTTGAAAGCATCACAACCGGAAAGCTTGTCCCTAAGTTTTGTAATATATACATCTACTGCCCTCAATCCGGTTTCGTTTTCAATACCCCAGAACTCATCCATCAGCTGAGCACGGGAAAAGGTGTGTCTGGGATATGAGAGCATTTTATAAAGTATATTAAACTCGCGAACCGTTAAAGGAATTTCTTCTCCACTCAAAGTGGTGGACATTTCAACGGCATCCATCACCAGACTACCTACTGACAGACGTTTTTCAGTGGAGATATTTGCCCGGCGGAGCAGCGCACCTACACGGAGCACCAGTTCATTCATATTGACCGGCTTTACCATGTAATCATCAATTCCTGCCTGAAATCCCTTTTGCTTTGAGGAAATATCGTCATTTGCAGTCATAAACAAAATAGGGATGGTCTTGTTAACGTTCCGGACTGTTTCTGCAAATTCGAAGCCGTTAATTCCGGGCATCATTATATCGGAAATAATCAAATCATACAGATTGTTATACATCAGATCATATGCCTCTCGAGGGTTCAAACAACCTTTAGCGGCATAGCCGCTATCATTCAGATAGGTGCAAACTATGTGATTAAGCTTTATATCATCTTCCACAACAAGTATGTTTACCATAAAAACTCCTTTCCCTGGCAAGTAAAACTATTATAAAAACAAGATGTTAAAAAATTGTTAAAATAAAAAACATTATGAAAAAATCTCAAGAAGACTTCACCAGCAGTCTTCTTGAGATTATCAGCTTTTGTCGAACCGTCTTTTTATAGTCAGGACTATTTTTACTTTGCTGAGCAACTACTACACATATTAAACTTATCAGTACACTTCCAAAGTTTGTCTGCTTCCGCTGCCCAATTGTCAGCCTGCATTTTGCATTTTGCTGCAAGGTTATGTACATTTTCAGGACTTTCCAAATCAGTTGAGTGTGCGCCTGACGTTTCCACCATTTCTTCCAGTGCTTCAGGATTATCCAGCAAAGGACATGGACGCAGATGATTTTCATTGAAGGGCTGCCTTCTCCGGTAGCTCATAAATAATGGAGATTGAAGTGCCTCCAGCAGTGCTTTTTGGCGAATGTTTGAATCAGAATAGTGAATAAAAGCACAAGGTTCAATATCACCGTTTGCATTTATATGCAGATATCTTCTGCCTCCTGCTATACAACCCCCCGGATATTCAGCATCATTCCAGAAATCCAGAGTAAAAATAGGTTTGGTTTCGCGGAACTTCCTCACCTGTTCATACATAAAGCTTCTTTGTTCTGCACTGACCATCAATTCAGGAACCGCAGAGTTTCCTACCGGCATATAGGTAAAGAACCAGCAGAATTTTGCACCCCAGTCAATCATCTGATCAAAGTATTCCTCTGAGCCAATTATCTCACAATTCTTGCTGGTATAACAGCAGGATATGCCAAAGGGTACCCGTTTGGATTTCAGGAGTGACATGGCTGTTTCTACCTTCTTAAAGGTCCCGTTTCCACGGCGGAAATCTGTATCACTTTCAAACCCTTCTACACTTATGGCAGGAATTAAATTCTTCACCAGAAAAAGTTCATCAACAAAGTCCTCGTCTATAAGCGTGCCATTTGTAAAGGCAGTGAACTGACAGTCTGGATGGGCCTTACAAAGACGAAGAATATCTGTCTTTCTGACCAGCGGTTCACCTCCTGAAAAAAGGAAAAAATAAGTTCCGAGCCTATTGGCCTGACGGATGATACTGTCAAGTTCCTCATAGGTCATGTTTAGTTTGTTACCGTATTCAGCTGCCCAGCACCCAGTACATTGCAGGTTGCAGGCAGAGGTAGGATCCATCAGAACGGCCCACGGAATGTTACAATTGTGCTTTTCCTGAAGCTCGTCACTTAAATCGCCCCATTTCAGACTTGAATTAATAACTAAATTCTCAAAAATACTTCTACGAATGCCTTCGTCAATATCTCCCCACAGGCTCAAAATGTACTTGTGCCAGTTGCCATCAGGCTGGGATATGACATTCCTGATAGTACTCAATTGCGAATCAAGAATGCCTGTCGGTATAATTTTGTCCCAAAATTCCATAAGCTTGGGTAGGTTGTTTTTTATGTCACGGTCAATGTAATCATATGCCTTACGAAGGGCAATTGCCTGTATATTTGTTTTTATGCTCATCTAATTATATCCTCACTTTACTTATATTAATTGTTTTTCAGCAGCCGGTTTGCCTTTTCACAGATCTCGTATATTTCATCATATCTGCTATCTATCAGCGGTACTACCTCTTCAGTTTTCCTTGCCCGAATAAAGCTGTAACATAAATACGGTAACCCCCAGCCAGCAAAACCGGGAATTGCAAGGATAACAGAAAGCGGCAGCATACCTGCAAGATATGAAAACACAGAACCGGCCATAAACGCAGTTCCAATCACACCGATAACATAAGCAGCTGCAGATGCACGGAGGCTCTTGGAAAACTCCAGTCTTTGAATTTCGGCAACACAGGAATCAAACTGCCGCTGCAGCCTGCTCAGTTCTGCTTTATTGTGAAGCCTGCGGTCGCGCTTGAACTTCATCGTTACCGAACCAACACTTTGAATTGGAGTGGAGGTTCCCTCCAGGGTCCAGCCAAAGTTGATATAGCCATCGGCATGCACTGCCTCCATGTTGCGCTTTACTGTAATATCCTTGTATTCATAGCCTACAAAATCTTCATTTTTGCTCTCGCTCATGATAATTACTCCTTTTCATAGAAAATTTATTTGTCTTATCAATTTTGAATGATTTGATGTGACTATTTTACTTTTGAATTGTTTAAGATTTGCTAATGAAATGTTTAAATAATATTAATTATTTTAAATAAAGCTCAAAAATAACGCCAACCATCAAACCTGATAGTTGGCGTCACTTAATTAATTATTTTCAAGGGTTTCACTACTTTAAGGTGTTTTTACTTATCTTTTTTGCGTCCTGCGCTCTGAAGCGACACAACCTCCATCGCACAGTATATCCGTGCCTGTCAGATAACCGACTTTGTCACCGGCACAGAATGCCAGCAAACTGGCTATTTCTTCAACATGACCAAGACGTTTTATTGCACAGTATTTGATTAAATTTTCAACTCCCTCTTTTTCAAGTTCTCCCATGGGAGTCTCGAAAGATCCTGGTGACACCGATATTACACGAACGCCTTTCTCTCCAAACTTTGCCGCATCAGTTTTCGCATACCAGATGACAAAGTTCTTCGAAATGCCATATGCAACTCCCGATCTGGATTTTTTAGGGAAAAGATTGACCCTTGCCATCATTTTCTTCATAAAAAGCTCTTTGTCTATTCTGCTGTATTTATATTTGCCTGCGGGTAAAATAAACCCGGGAATCATGTATGCTGACATGGAGGATACATCAATAATACATGAACCTTCTTCCATAACATTGTAAAAAGCCTCATTCATATTTATAGTGCCCAGGGCATTGGCTTCCATGATGGTTTTTGCATCACCCATATGGGGGGACATTCCTGCAGCATGTATAACAGATGCTATTGTACCCATTTTCCTTGCATGTATAGCAAGTTTGTCAACCGATGCCCGATTGGCTATATCACATGCAAAGGATTCAGCTTCAATTCCCTCCGCCTTTAATTCTTCCAGTGCAGCTTGGAGTTTTTTCAATGTTCTGCCAACAATTATTATATGGTTTTCCTTACCTAAAATTCTGGCAGTAGCCAACCCCATTCCGCTGCCTCCGCCGGTTATTACGCATACTTTTTTCATAATGTATCCTCCTTGATTTTAGATCATACTCTTTATTGTTTAGCTCCAAATTTTACAGTCGGGAAAAAGTTTGATAATTTATTAACACAACAGTTGTTTATATATTCAAATTCAATTATAATAATCAGGAAAAGAAAAACAATCAGCAATTTGTTGATTGTTGTTGAATTAATGGAGATTTTAAATATGAATATTAAAAATAATCAGCGTTCTCAACATACACAGAATAAAATTAAACAGATATTAATTGAATTCCTGAAATCTAAAAATATACATCAAATCTCTGTACAGGATATCTGTAGAAAAGCTGATATAAACAGAACCACCTTTTATGCACATTATGACGACATCTATGATCTGATGTTTAAAATTGAGCAGGAAAAAGAGAAAGGTATTATCAGCCTCTTTCTGGAACCTGAAAGCGGAATGTATAACATTATTAATGAAAAAAGTCTTGAAAAGCTGATAAACTTTATATATGAAAATTCAGATTTTTACAGGGTTTATTTAAATGACTTTGAGAGCAGCAAGGCTATAGACAAAAGCATTGCCGCCTCCTGGAAAAAATACATAGAACCTGCACTCAGGAAAGTGAATGACAAGTCGGAGATAGAGCTGAGATACCAATTTGAATATTTCAAATCCGGTCTTAACGGCGTTATTAAGAATTGGCTGAATACCAACTGCCAGGAGTCTCCTTCCAAACTAGCCCGGCTTATAAAAAGCTGTATTTATTTGAAATGATATTACCATGACAGTGGTCTGGCATTATTCCTCCTTCTGATCAAATGAGCACAGAATATCTTTTTGCACAGGTGTATAGAAGAGCCTGCTGACCTCAGATGCTTTCCGTGTCTGCACGAGAATCCACATAAGCTTGGTAACAACTGCCTCAAGGGTCATATTATAGGCCTCTATCAACTCAAATTTTTTCTTTACCTTTCGTCCCACCTCATATATGCTCATATTGCTGCCTTCATGCTGTACCTGGGTAGTCATTACAATAATCCGCCCTGACTGGATCCAGTCTTCAAAGGCATTCATAAAGTCCACATCATCATAGAATGGAATCCCGCTTACACCGAAGCTCTCTATAACGACTGCATGATACTCATCTTTGAGATATTTGAATATATCCGGCTTCATTCCGGGGATCAATTTAAATACAAATACATTTGGGTCCACCTGATCATAAAACCTTGGTGTCATACCTTCATACTTTTCTTCCAGAAAAAATATCAGCTGCCCGTCTATTATTACAGCGGCTTCGGGAAAATCAATGCTTGAGAACGCATTGTAGCTTTTAGTTCTTAATTTCCGAGCTCTTGTACCAAGGATAACTTTTCCGTCAAAAACCAGATGCACACCGCAAGCCCTATCATCCGCAGCATAATAAAATGCATCCCTCAAGTTGATCCGTGCATCTGTTTCCTTATTGCATATGGACTTTTGCGAGCCGGTTATGACAATGGGTTTTGGGCTTTCCTGTATCAGATACGATAAGGCTGCTGCTGTATAAGCCATGGTATCGGTACCGTGGGTTATAACAAAACCGTCATATTTGTCATAATTATCCCTGATACAGCCTGCTATTCCACACCAGTGGTTATGACGAATGTTGGTACTGTCAAGATTAAACAACTGTACCGAATTCACTTTGCATCTTTTAGAAACTTCGGGTACACACGTTAATATTTCATCAGAGGTTAACTGCGGGCAGAGACCATCTTCAGTCATTTTTGTTGCAATAGTTCCACCTGTGGCAATTAATAAAATCGTTTTCATACTAAATCATCCTCATACAGTTTTGTCTTATTAAATCAAATTCTATTTTGGAAGTAAAAGTTTGGCACACAAACATTTATTTGCAAATAATATAATCCCTCTTTTATTTTATCAAAAAAATAGAAAATTTACTTCACAGTATAAAAAAGCTTTGCGGCAACGCAGCCACAAAGCTTTTTCTCTTCTAAAATTGTTTAAAAATTTCCTATGTCTTTTTCTTCTTTTACTGCGTCCTGAACAGCCTTGAAAAGCTGTGCATGTATTTTCTCGGCTTCCAGAGCAAAGTGGAAGGAGCGCAGTACCTGGCTCCATATTAAAAATTCATCACTCCAAAACAACTATTGCCTGTTTTCTCTTTATACGGAGCAATACTGTTTCCAGCACTCTAAAACTGTGGTTAAGATCTTTTTGTTCCAGATAAGCCGTAATCAGGTCCTGTCCTATAACCAGATCCATATTTCTTGAATCGGAGCAAACCAATACTGCTTTTCCTTTTCCTAAAACAGGACTCTTAAATAAATGCCCGTCCAGCAATTTGCTCACCCTGTCAATTTCAAGCAAGCCTGTTCCCTCCTGAAGTCTTTGCATTTGCATATAGAGATCAGGACTGACTGTAAGTGAATAGGTTCCGTAAATTGCTTTGGAAACCAGCAGTTCTATAGCAGCCGCCACATCAGTAAATGCATTTTCTCCGGCAGTCCAGTCTTTTCTTTTTAATTTGTTTGTTCCGGATGCAGTCAACAGGCCTTCATAGCCTTTTGCTTCACTGCCAAAAAAGATGAGTTTTTCCTCTTTGAGAGCGCAGGCCTGTGCCGAATCCATCGCCTTTGAAAGATCTATCCTGTAATCTGAGTTTTGGCTGATTTCAAGATCTTTACCCAAAATAGTAAAATCATCATATATGGTGGGTATTTCTACATATTTTCTTCCTTTCATTGTTATAATGCCGTCTTCGGTTACTTCATCCACTTCATCGGCATTATCAATGTTAATGCTTCCGGTGCCTGGTCCCAGAGGACCGAATACATGTAAGAAACGTCGTCCGGTAAGAACATTCCGGGCAGCTTTTACCACTGCAGAATCTATTTGCTCCCAAAGTTCATTTGATATTGGGGAACCTTCTCTTGATAAGTAATTCATATCCTTAACCTCCTTTTTGTTGACAATTTAACAAGTGTAATACACACTATATTTATTCTAATCAATAACAGCATAAATTACGTCAATTTATTCGTTTAATAAGCTGCCTAAAGTCGTCTGAGGCTTAACAGCTTTTGATTGTGCTGTTTCATTTTCAGCAATTCCCAGTTCTGCAAGCAACTCTTTTACTTCTTCTTCTCCGGAGGCAAATAATTCTGCTTCCTTTGGATCCAAAATTCTGAGGAGAGTCATCAATTCTCCCACATGCGCTTTTTCTTCATCACGGATATCACTTATAATTTTTTTTGCAATCTCGTCATCGGTTGCCTGAACATGTGCATCATATACATATATTGCTTCAATTTCACCTGCAATATCAAGGCGTATGGCCTGTATTAATTCTTCCTTTGTTAGTTTTCTGTTTACGTTTCCCTGAAAAGGATTTGCAAAGTTTGGCATATGTTACCCTCCTGTAAAAATTTATATGAAATCCTTCAAATAACCTTTTATCTTATCCATATCTGTTTCCTTGTCAATAAGAGACTGAGCTCCATTCAGAAACTCAAACTTCTCATTAAAGGTCTGCTTTTCTTTTTGGTATAATATTCCCAGAGGAATCCTGTCTCCCCATTCCATTGCCTTTTCCATGGCTTTTAACCGGTCTGTGGCATCATAGCTTTCATCCAGTTTATAAACACGTTTGCTGTACCACTGGAAGGTATTTATCTTGTTAAAACTTACACAGGGCTGAAGAATGTCAACAAGCGCATAGCCTTTGTATTTAATGGCTTCATACATTATTGATGCCAGTTGCTCCTTATCCCCGCTGAAAGCCCTTGCAACAAAACCGGCTCCCAAAGCTAAAGCCAATAACAAAGGGTTTAAAGGCTCATTCATTGAGCCGGCGGTCTGAACCCCGGTTACATGGCCCATATCGGTTGTGGGAGACGCCTGTCCCTTAGTAAGTCCGTATATTTGATTGTCATGAACGAAATGTGTTATATCTACATTCCTTCTTATATTATGAAGGAAGTGATTGCCGCCCTCCCCATAAGAATCTCCATCACCGGTATTAATTATTACTGTCAGATCCTTATTGACTATTTTTGCAGCAACTGCCGGCGGCAGTGATCTGCCATGAAGTCCGCAGAAACCGTTGGTATTTATATATTGAGCTGTTTTGGCAGCCTGACCGATGCCGCCTACAACCAATACTTCATGTGGCTTTTTGCCTGTTCTCTCCAGAGCAGTTTTTAATGACTCAATTATGTTAAAATCTCCGCAGCCTGGACACCAGGCTGTTTCTGAAATAGTATACTTTGCATCGCACATATTTATTCATTCCCCCTGACTTTGTTATAAATAAATTGGGAACTCATTGGTCGCCCATCGTATTTAAGTATGCTTTCATTACAGAAAATTCCTGTAACTTCAGACACTATAGAAGCCAGCTGGCCTGTAGCGTTCTGTTCTACATTTATAACTTTTTTGGCTATTTGGGCTTTTTCCTTCAGTAATTTTACCGGAAGTGGCCATACATCGCCAAAAACAAGTGCTCCATATTTTTTATCAGAATTACTGTTAAGCATTTTTATTGCTTCTGTGACCGGCCCCCAGGTTGACCCCCATGCCAGCAGCAATACTTCGCAATTATCTTCTCCAATAAATTCCGGCTCTTCAAGCTCCGTTTTCAGCAGCTCAAATTTGCGCATTCTCTTATCAACCATGTCATTTCTTACAGAAGCAGATTCGGTTATGTGACCGAATTCGTCATGTTCATCGCTGTCCACCAGCACAGTAACTCCCGGATTTTTACCGGGTACAAGCCTTGGAGATATTCCTGTTGGTGTTACCTCATAACGCTTATATGGCATGTTTTCATCATATTTATGATCTGCTATGTAATAATTTTTCGTAACCTTGTCAAAGTCAAAAGGCTTGATGGTTACAGTTGAATCCGAAAGGAATTGATCGCTGAGCAGAATTACAGGTATCTGATACTTATCTGCCAGATTAAAGGCTCTTACTGTTTGATAAAAAGCATCTTCAGAATTTTTTAAAGCTATAACCATACGTGGAAACTCTCCCTGGGATGCAGATATCACGAATTTCAGATCGCTTTGCTCTGTTCTGGTCGGTAATCCGGTAGTTGGTCCCGGACGCTGAACTTCAGCTATTACCAAGGGCACTTCAAGCATACCTGAAAGCCCCAGTGCTTCTACCATCAGTGCAAAGCCTCCTCCGGAGGTTCCTGTCATTGCTCTCGCTCCGGCATATGAGGCACCGATTGCCATCATTATAGCTGCAATCTCATCTTCAGCCTGTTCCACAACAATTTCCGAATCCAGCATTTTTGATGCCAGATAATCCATAATGCTTGTAGAAGGTGTCATAGGATATGCCGAATAGAACTTACATCCTGAAGCAAGTACACCAAGAGCAACTGCCTCGTTACCATTTATTAAAATATTATTATCCGGCTTTCCTGAAATTAAATTATTTTTTCTTGTTACCTGTTTTCCTCCGGCTTCACATGCAGCATAATTCTGTTCAGCTATCTCCTTGCTGAATAATTCGGCAAAAACCGTTTCGGTATCAGCATTTTCAATACCCAGGATTTCCAAAACCGCACCTATGGCTACACTTCCTACTGTCCTGGCATTACCTGCAGCAGCAGCAATTTTTTTCAGAGGCAGCTTTATTATTCTTGAATCCTCATCGGAAATATCTTCGTCAGAAATCACAAAACCTTCTGCTTTAAGGTAATGCATGTGATTTTTTACTGTCTCACCATTCATGGCAATAATACCGTCCAGCACTTCGCTGTGTGAAAGAATCCTTTCATTTCCAAAACGGATCTGAATAAAATTATGACCTCCTCTTACTCTTGACATGTAATCCCTGATTGTAAATACTTCAAAACCCTGTCTTTTAAGTGTTTTTTCCAGTACAGCAGCCATGGATTCTATTCCCTGTCCTGCTGAACCCCCAATTAAAATATTAGAAATCACTATCCCACCTCTTTATTTTATATAGTAAATTATGTCTCAAGATGTTTTATAATTACCACATTATTTGCCATATAAACATTAAAATTTGATTACCTTAAAAAAATGCATTATTTAATTTTACTATATTGCATTGCAAGGTAGCGTGTGATAACATATACATATAATATAAATTCCCATTTTTTACAAGGAAGTGATATATGAATATTCAACTAAAAAAAGGCGTTTTAGAGCTTTGTGTGCTTTCCATGGTAAATCAGAAGGATTGCTACGGTTATGAATTGGTTAATGAGATATCCAAGAATATTGTTATCTCAGAAGGTACTATATATCCCCTGCTTAAGCGATTAAAAGATGAGGGGTTCGTAACTACTTATCTGGCAGAATCACAGGAGGGTCCTCCCAGAAAATACTACCGGATAACACCATTAGGAATCAGCACCTATGAACAGTTGGCATCAGAATGGTTTTCATTTGTCGAAGGCGTTAACAGCATTATAAAGGAGGAAATAAAATGACCCGGAATAATTTCTTAAATATTCTTGCTCAATCAATTACACATTTATCACAGGAGGAACAAAACGATATATTATTTGACTATACCGAGCATTTCCGAATCGGCATGGAACAGGGCAAAACCGAAGAAGAAATAGCCAGCTCGCTGGGAGATCCTGAACTTATAGCAAGTCAGTATAGTCCCCGCTCTGCTCCTTCATCACCCGAAAGAGGTAAAAAACCACTGATATACCTGAGCATACTTACAGGTATTATTGTTGTATTTATTGCGGTATTATTGTTTATACGTTATTTTAATATTGATGAGGTACCCGTTTATGCTTCATCCAGTACTTCCGAGATTTCATCTGCAGATACCTCTCTTCCGTCCGCTGCTTCAAATACAACTCCTTCCTCGCAGGCGGAACCCTCCGGAAATGCTGGTAAGGACAGTGTTATGAAAGATTCAGGCGATGAAGAATTTGGCGGAAGCTTTAAAGATGGTTTTAAAGATGGATTTAAAGCCTTTAACGATACCTTTGAAAATAATATGGAGAGCTTCGTAGATTCAGTGGAAAATAATATAGGAGTTACCCCTAATGATATCGATATACAAAAAAGCTCCTCACTTAAAGGTATACAATCTCTTGATATTTCGGATACCTTTGCTTCAATACAATTTATTAAATCCGAAGGTGAGGAAATCAAGGTTCATCTGCATGGAGCTGTAAGGAGCACAGGTGCTTTCGCACCTGGTCTGGAGATGAGTAAGAATGGAAGCAGGCTATCCTTTAAGATGAACAAGTCTCCGGGCAGTTTATCCATAAATGCAAGTAATTTGGTTATGGATGTTTACCTCCCTGAGAGTTTTACAGGTGAAGTTCAGTTAACCACAACCTCAGGAGATATTGATGTAAATGGATATAATTTTAAAGATATTAATTGCCATACAACATCGGGAGATATTAAACTCCAAAAAGGCAAAAATATAAAAAGTGTAAATTGTGAAACTGTTTCAGGAGATATAGCTTTATCTGAGTTAGCTTCAAATAAAGTTTCTGTAGAAACTTCTTCCGGTAACATACAGCTCGCAACAATCTCTGCAGAGTTGAACCTGAATACTGTTTCGGGAGATGTAACCATATCAGAAGTAATTTCAGATAAACTTTCTGTAGAGACTTCATCCGGCAATATACACCTCAATACAATTTCCGCAGAAATGAATTTGAATTCCGTATCGGGTGATATCAGTGTAGCCTGTAAGGAACTAAAAAATGATCTTACAGCTAATAGTATATCCGGCAGCGTCAAATTGAAATTGCCTGATAAAGCAGATTTCAAACTTAAAGCTCAAAGCGGAAGCGGTACTATTTCAAATTCTTTTTCCATGATGCAGACTAAATCCGGAAACAGAAATACTCTCGAGGGAGTTGTCAATTCAGGCAATTACCAGATTGATCTGGCTACTGTTTCAGGTGATATAAACATATTAAATTAATATTTAAATGCTCCTCCCCGAACATGAATTTACCAAAATCTTCTCTGTTCGGGGATTTTTTCTTCAGTCCTGGTAGTCTTGACCTTACATATCATAACTGTCTTTTTCAAAGGCATCAAAATCAAATTGACCCTTTCCATTAACCTTACCAGGAATATTTTCTCCAAATTCCTTATACTGATCCTTACAGGTTTTATCATCATCCAGATAGCCAATTTCCTTAAGCAGCAGCAATATTAAAAGTCCATCCAAAATTGTTAAATGCTCAAAATCATTTTTCTTGCATTTATGCTTTTTCCTTGTCTCATAATCTGACTCAAAATTATTCTCATCTATCTTCTCATCTTTGATTTTTCCTGATTCAGGTTTATTAAATGTAGTTTTCTTACTATGAGAATGCTTATCTTTTTTTCTTTTTCTTCCCATATTATCACTCCCATACAAAAGCTTTCATTATAACATATGTTTAGTTTACATAATTTGAGACTGATGAAATTAAAAACCCCCGGAACAGCAAATTTCCAATTGATTTGCTGTTCCGGGGGGGTTAACTGCGTTTGATATAAGGTTACATGTACCACTTCAATACATAAGCACTGACGGTACCGGTGCTCTGTCCAAACCAAATACCGCTCTGAATACCCACCTGTTGCTACTTTTCTGCCACCTGGTTTATATAACTTCCAATATCATCTATTAGATATTGTGGTAGGTTTGCCTTAATATAATAGTCATTAATTGTACCGGTAATATTAATATTGGTATAGACGTGATTCAGTTCGGGATAAAGCTTGAATTGAGCAGATTTATTGCTTTCAAAAGCTTTTTTCCAGCCCTCAAAATCGGATTTTACAGATACCTGCCAATCCTTTTCGCCCTGCAATACAAGCATGGGTTTCTTCAAGGTTTTTGCCATTCCAAGCACATCATAATTAGTCATATCATCATAATAGTATGGAGTTCCCAACTGGTACTCCTTCGGTGGTTGAGCAGGGTAAAAACCGGGATCTTTTAAAATATTGACCTGACCCTTTATAAAGTCAATTTGAGCTTGAGAAGCCAAACCCTTGCTCATATAATATTCATTCTGTTCTATCATCAATTCATAAAT
>JAQSXC010000218.1 GCA_029266335.1 Eubacterium sp.
AGAAAATGATGAAATGAAAAACAAAATAAACAGTTTAAATGAAGCACTTCAGCATTACAAGATGCTTGAGGAATCACTCCAACATTCCATTTTGGTAGCACAACATACCAGCGAACAAATCAAGGTAAATGCATGTGAAAAGGCGCGATTGATAACCGGCGAAGCGGAAGCAAATGCCTCCAGGCTTATGGAAACAGCCAATCAGGAAATAGTAAGAACAAAAGGTAGACTGGAAGAAATCAAGGCTGAAATATTTACTTTCAAAACAAAGGCAGAAGCACTTGTTCAGGCTCAATTAGACATTCTGAAGCAGATGACTTTTGATTAGGAGGAAATTCAGCCGGTTATTAAAGAAGATACTAAAAAAACACGAATGGATACATAAAGAAAAAGCAGAGGTGGTATGTTAGATACTGCCTCTATTATTCTGCCAACCCTGAATTATATATTGACGATGGAAAAAATTTTCGTAGTACCAGACGGGAATGAGGTATGCGGTATGTATATATAGAATCAGGGTTGAAATAATATGGCCTTGGTTTAATAAACTATTTGGAATTAATTATTAATTTTATCGGTAACAATATAATTCAAATAATACTCATATTCTCTGCGGATACCTTCCTCCATATCAACAACTGGTGTCCAGCCGGTCTGCCGTATCCTGCTGTTATCCAAAACTCTTCTTGGTGTACCGTCAGGTTTGCTGATATCAAAAATAATTTCACCCTTATAACCAACAACTCTCTTGATTGTTTCAGCCAGTTCCCTGATGCTTATTTCCTTACCGGAACCTATATTAATAAAGTCATTACCCTCATATGTCTGCATCATTTTCAGACAGGCTTCAGCCATATCGTCAACATATAGAAATTCCCTTAAGGGAGTACCTGTTCCCCATAATTCCACAGACAGGTGATTCTCGGCTTTAGCCTTGTGAAGTTTTATAAGCATGGAAGGGATTACGTGAGAGTTATAAAGGTCGAATCTGTCATTTACACCATATAAGCTTGCTGGCATTGCGCAGATGTATCTGGTAGCATATTGTCTGTTATAGGACTGACACATCTTTATTCCGGAAATTTTAGCAAGTGCATAGGGTTCATTGGTTGGCTCCAACGGCCCTGTAAGTAGATATTCCTCACTGATGGGCTGCGCACATGTTTTAGGATAGATACATGAGCTGCCCAAAAGCAAAAGCTTCTTAACATTATTTTTATAGGAACTTGTAAGAACATTACATTCTATGAGCATGTTCTCCATAATAAAATCTGCCGGATAGGTGTTGTTGGCATAGATACCGCCTACTTTTGCCGCTGCTAAAAATACATAATCCGGCTTCTCTGCTTCAAAGAAGTTTTCGGTATCGGCCTGATCAGTCAGATCCAGCTCACTGTGCGGCTTATATATTATATTGTTATATCCGTTGCGTTTCAGGCACCTGACGATGGCCGATCCAACCATACCTGTATGCCCTGCAACATAAATCTTACTTTGAATATTCATATTTCTGTCTCCCCCATAAAATAACTTTAGGTAAATTCGTAATAAATTGTTTCATTACCATTCCGGCAGTTTATTCAGTTTGCTCAAGATCACTTTTAACCATCAATTTTACAAGGTCTTCAAAGGGTACCTTTTGAACCCAATTCAGCTTGCTCATTGCTTTGGTAGGATCACCCAGAAGCAGATCCACTTCGGTTGGTCTGAAGAACTTACTGCTTATACTAATCAGCTCTTTACCGGAAGCGCTGTCGATGCCTTTCTCAGCTACACCCTGTCCCTCCCACTTAAGATTTATTCCCACATGTTTAAAGGCAAGTTCACAAAATTCTCTTACTGTATGAGTTTCACCTGTGGCGATAACATAATCATCCGGTGCAGTCTGCTGCAGCATCAGCCACATCGCTTCCACATAGTCTCCTGCGAATCCCCAGTCCCGCTTTGCATCAATATTGCCCAGTATGAGTTTGTCCTGTCTTCCTTTTAAGATATTTGATATACCAAGGGTTATTTTTCTGGTCACAAAATTCTCGCCTCTTCTGGGAGATTCATGATTGAAAAGTATTCCATTGCATGCAAAGAGCTCATAGGCTTCACGATAATTAACAGTTATCCAGTATGCATAAAGCTTGGCTGCCGCATAAGGACTCCGGGGATAAAAAGGTGTATTTTCGTTTTGCGGAATCTCTCTTACCTTGCCAAACAGTTCACTTGAGGAGGCCTGATAAAATCTGATACTGGGGTTTACCTCCATAATACTGTCCAGAAGTCTTAGTGTTCCCAGAGCATTAGCATCCGAGGTATATTCCGGTACATCAAAAGATACCTTGACATGGCTTTGAGCCCCCAGATTATACACCTCATCGGGTTGTAATTTGTAAATTAATTTACTTAGGCTTCCTGAGTCGGTCAGGTCACCGTAGTGTATAATCAAGTTTGGATTTGCATCAGCTCCCCTGAGCAAATGATCGATTCTTCCTGTGTTAAGCGTACTGCTTCGTCGCACTATACCGTGAACTTCATAGTCTTTTTTTAATAAAAATTCCGAAAGATATGAACCATCTTGACCGGTTATACCTGTTATTAAAGCCTTTTTCATGTATTCAACTCCTTGTATATAAAGTTAAGTTCACAATAAAGGCGGCATAGTGAAAATACAGTTCTCGTTTGCCTCAATTAATGATGAACAGGCGAAATGTATGTTCTATAAATCTCTTCTATCGTAAAAAGAAAAGACTGCCGCTTATGTAAACTTTATGGTAATAACATAATATGTAGCCATTCAAAATTATGGAACTGAGCCGCTGCTAATTATTGCTATGATTTTTAGGGTTGTGTTTGAGAGAATTAAAGAGAAGGTTGTTGTTTTTTATAATTAATAGTTATTTTTTTATATATACTTTAACAGTTCTACACCTTAAAATAAAAACAGGGTAAGGTATGATTAAATTACAAGAAACAATCAAAAGCTATTAACTGTTTTGATTTGAGGTGAACTTATGATAGATGTAAAAAACTACAGTAAATCACTAAAAATGTGGTACAACAAACCGGCTGAAGAATGGAACGAAGCTTTGCCAATCGGAAATGGAACACTGGGAGCAATGATTCATGGAGGAGTACGGAATGAATTGCTGCAGATGAATGAGGATAGTGTCTGGTATGGAGGTCCAAAGGACAGAAACAATCCTGACGCTCTGGCAAATCTGTCTGAAATAAGGAAGCTGATAGCTGAAGGTAATATAACAAAAGCCGAAGAACTCGCCTTGATGGCTTTAACAGGAACACCGGAGAGTCAGGGGCATTATCTCCCGCTGGCAGATCTGAATATAGAGTTCAATCATGGAGTAAAAGAGATACCCTTCTATCTGAAAATACTCAATGTTCCAGAAATAAAGGACAGGTACGGCAAAAAGCCCAATATAGAAGAATATAGAAGAGAATTATTATTTGATACGGGTATTTCCACTGTAAGCTACAAAATAGACGGAGTCAGGTTCACAAGAGAATTTTTCGCCAGCTATCCTGATCAGGTAATGGTAGTCAGATTAAAGGCTGATAGGCAGGGCAGTTTGTCTTTTAGAGCTAACCTGTCCAGAGAGAGACTGCTTCACAGCTCAGGCGGATTGAACGATGATACGATTTTTATAGAAGGAAATGCCGGAGGCACCGGAGGAAAGGACTTTTATACAGCTGTCCGGGCACTGGCTGAAGGCGGCGCAGTCAGAACCCTGGGTGACAATCTTCTGGTGGAAAATGCCGATGCTGTTACGCTGATAATTACCGCCGCCACCCAGTATCGCTTTAATGACCCCCGTTCTGAGTGTCTTGCATGCCTTGACAGGGCAGCAGAAAAAGACTATCAGGAGCTGAAAAACAGGCATATTAAAGACTACGGGTCATTGTTCGGAAGAGTGAGTTTATCACTATCAACAGGTGCAGAAGCTGAAGCTGTCAGGCTGCTTCCTACCAATGAAAGGCTGGAACGTGTAAAAACAGGAGAGGATGATCAGGAGCTTGTCAGTCTTTTTTTTCAATACGGCAGATACCTGTTATTGGCCAGCAGCAGACCGGGCTCACTACCTGCCAATCTGCAGGGGATATGGAATAACAGTATGACTCCTCCCTGGGGAAGCAAATATACCATTAATATTAACACTCAAATGAACTATTGGCCTGCAGAGGTTTGCAATCTGTCGGAGTGCCACTTGCCTTTGTTTGACCTGCTTGAGCTTATGCGGGAGCCCGGGAGGAAAACAGCCAGGCTGATGTACAACTGCAGAGGCTTTACCAGTCACCATAATACCGACATATATGGTGATACTGCACCACAGGATGTATGGATACCCGCAACCTATTGGCCAATGGGTGCAGCCTGGCTGTGTCTGCATTTGTGGGAACACTACGAGTATACCCGGGATACGGAATTTTTAAGAAAGGCGTACCCTGTAATGAAGGAAGCAGCTGAATTTTTCCTTGATTACCTGACTGAGGATTCCAAGGGGAGGCTGGTTACAAGTCCATCCTCATCACCTGAGAACACCTATAAATTGAGTAATGGAGAAATCGGATCAATTTGTATGGGACCTTCCATGGACAGTCAGATAATTTACTCGCTATACAACAACTGTATTGAGGCATCAAAACTGCTGGGCATTGATACCGGGATGGCTGATGAATTTAAAAAGGTCATTGATAAGCTTCCCAAGCCGGAAATAGGGAAGTACGGACAGATTATGGAATGGGCGGAGGATTATGAGGAGGTGGAGCCTGGACACAGACATATATCACAGCTTTTTGCTCTCCACCCTGGAAGGCAGATCACTGTTAGTGAAACTCCCGAACTGGCTCAGGCTGCCCGTAGAACTCTTGAAAGACGGCTTTCACTTGGAGGAGGACATACCGGCTGGAGCAGGGCCTGGATAATTAACATGTGGGCTCGTCTGGAGGATGGTGAAAAGGCTTATGAAAACGTAATGGGTCTTTTGAAAAAATCTACCCTCCCCAACCTTTTTGACAACCATCCTCCGTTCCAGATAGACGGTAACTTCGGTTGTACGGCAGGAATAGCCGAGATGCTGCTGCAAAGCCATTCAGGAGATCTGTCCCTGTTGCCGGCTCTTCCAAAGGCATGGGCAAACGGGCAGGTAAGAGGTCTCAGGGCAAGAGGCGGGTTTGCTCTGGATATAAAGTGGGAAGCCGGCAGGTTGGTGTGTGCCTGTATAACTCCGGACTTCAGCGGTGAATATACCGTAAGCTGCCGGCAAAAGAGAGTAGCAATAAGTTTTGCGGAAGGAAAGACTGTTACTTTAAATGGAGACCTGGAGGAAGTCAATTAAAAAATAGCTGTCAGATAAAATATAACGAGCCCAGTGGAGGTCGGACAACCGATAGCTATAAGGGCTCGTTGATATATTTGCAAGTGGAATTTTAGTATTTAGTATATGGACCGGTAATCATCACGTTTCTGCAACTATTTTACCCAGCTCTGAAAGAGCATAGCCTCCGATACCCTCAAGCTCCAGCCTGAATTCCTGTGAATTAAGAATTTCCAGGACAGTGGTATAGGGTGCCTTGTTTATATCTTCTTTTCTGATAACCAGCTCATACCGCTCAGTTTGCAGAGGAATAAAGTCTATTCCCTTAACCTGTTGTCCGGATTTCTCATTTCCGACACCTATATCAGCACCTCCTCTGGCTACTGTACTGGCAATGGCAAGGTGTGAGGTACTCTCTCTGGTATAGCCGTTTATAGTTGAGGCAGGTATACCCAGCTTTCTAAGGTGTTCGTCAAGAAGAACCCTGGTGCCGCTGCCCTTTTCACGGTTTATCATGGTTATATCTTTTCTTTTGAAATCCTCCCAGCCGGTTATACCCTTGGGATTGCCGTGGGCAACATAAAAGCCCTGCAAACGACTTGCCAAATGAATTATAACTGCCGGAACCCCGGGAAGCATTCTTTTAACATAGGGAATATTGTACCGGCCGGATTCTCCGTCCCATAAATGAGCAGTTGCCATATGGACATTGCCATGGTAAAGTTCATACAAGCCGTTATAACTGCCAACATAGGATCTTAAAGCCTGAACTCCGTTGGGATGCATTTGAAGATAACGTGACAGTATGTCAAGCATAATATCCTGACCACATATTACAAAGCCATTGCTTTGAAGAGGTTCTCTAAAAAAATATAAAGCAGCAGGATTAGCAGCTGCAGAAGCTGACGAATAATCATTTTGGTGCGTTGAATAGCCTTTTATACTTTTTGTTCTATTTTTATAGTCATTAACATCCTTTAAATCAACCCGGACCTTTTTTCCTACTCTGTATGAATTAAGTTCGCCGCGTTTAATCAGTTCATATACTGTATTTTTAGCGATTTTAAGTATGTCGGCTACCTCCTGTGGAGTTAGAGCAGATGTATCTTCCATAGAAATTCTCCCTTATAAGATTACAAAACGTAATATAACGAGTCGATAAAGGTAAAAAAAATTTCAACAGCCGAAAAAATTTCTATTTAACCTATGCGTTATAAATAAACGAAACTCATTAAGAATATTATATATTTATTAGTAAACGAAAGCAATAAACCAATCTTTTGGTGATATTTAAAGTTGTCATAATATCTTTAATACTGGAAGTATGCCATAAGTTTGTATAATAAAAATAAAATTATCAATTTTGTATTGCTTTTTTAAATAAGACTGATATAATAAGACGTAACAAAACAGTGTGTAACAGTACATAAAAATGTATGAAACATAACGAATTGGTATATAAGTTGCCAAAAAATAATTATGATTGTCTCGATGATGAGGCTATAACATCAAAGTTATAGTTTCATCATTTTTGTTTACAGAAAAATATGAATTATAGGTGTTTTTACTGCTATTTGTGCCGCTGCATAGCGGATACAGGAGTGAATAAATTTCATCAATATTTTGTGGCCGCCATGCGGCTCAAGGAGGTTAACATGAAAAGAGCAAAGAGAATTTTAGGCTTATTATTAATCCTGGCGATGGTTTTTGCAGCTGCCTGCGGGCAGAGTTCAATTCAGACAGCCGATACAGCTGCGTCAG
>JAQSXC010000219.1 GCA_029266335.1 Eubacterium sp.
CGTTATGCTAAATTTTCCGGGAGTTATGTACGGTGGAGATTATAATCCCGACCAGTGGCCAGAAGAAATCTGGGAAGAGGATATGAGGCTGTTTAAAAAAGCCGGAATCAATATAATAACTCTGCCTGTTTTCAGCTGGGCAAAACTTCAGTCTGATGAACAGACTTATAATTTTGGCTGGCTGGATAAAATATTGGATCTTGCAGCTCAAAACGGTTTAAAAGTGTGCCTTGCCACATCCACAGCAGCACAGCCTGCATGGATGTCAAAAAAATATCCCGAGGTGTTGCCCGTAGATATAAACGGACATAAAAAAAGTCACGGCGGTCGAGTTAACTTTTGTCCCACCAGCAAGGTATACAGAAAGTATTCAGTTGCTTTGGCAGAAAAGCTCGCAGAGAGATATAAGAATCACCAGTCATTGTTGATCTGGCATATCGGCAATGAATATGGCAACTATTGCTACTGCGAACACTGCGCAGAAGAATTCAGAGAGTGGGTCAAGGCAAGATACGGAACAATAGAAGAGGTTAACAGGAGATGGAATCTGAGCTTCTGGGGACATACCATATATGATTGGGACGAAATTGTGCCGCCGTCATATCTCAATGAGATGTTCAAGGATACCTGGAGCGGTTATGGCAAGGAATGTACCTGTTTCCAGGGAATTTCTCTGGATTATAACAGGTTTATGTCGGACACTGTACTTGACTGTTACAAAGGTGAAGTTGAGGCAATAAGAAAAATTACTCCCGATATTCAAATAACAACTAACCTTATGGGAACTTTCAAGCCTCTGGATTACTACAAATGGGCTGAAGAAATGGATATCGTGTCCTGGGACAACTATCCCTCAATGACTGATCCAATGAGTAATATTGCACTCAGGCATGACCTTATGAGAGGACTGAAGGACGGACAGCCCTTTATGCTGATGGAGCAGACACCAAGCCAGCAGAACTGGCAGGCCTTCAACAGCCTGAAGAGACCGGGAGTAATGAGGCTTTGGAGCTACCAGGCCATGGCTCACGGCGCCGACACCATTATGTTCTTCCAGCTGAGACGTTCCATCGGCGCCTGCGAAAAGTATCACGGTGCTGTAATAGAGCATGTGGGACACGAAAATACCAGAGTGTTCAGAGAATGTGCACAGCTGGGTGAAGAACTCAAAAAGCTTGGGGATAAAATACTGGGTTCAAGACTTAAGGCTGAGGTAGCCATTGTATTCGACTGGGACAACTGGTGGGCTGTAGAATTTTCAAGCGGACCCAGTGTAGCGCTTAAATATATTGAACAGATAGAGAAGTATTACAAAGCCTTCTATAATATGAATATACCTGTTGATTTTGTAAAACCTGCTGCAGACCTTTCAAAATACAAGGTGGTAGTTGCACCTGTGCTGTATATGCTTAAACCCGGTGTAGCTGATAGTATTACCAGGTATGTAGAAAACGGAGGTAAATTTGTAACCACCTTCTTCAGTGGTATAGTAAATGAGAATGATCTTGTTACTCTGGGAGGATATCCCGGAGAGCTGAGAAAGGTACTTGGAATATGGTCTGAGGAAATAGACGCTTTACTGCCAAGTTCCAGAAACAGTATCGTAATTAAAAAACCTTTCGGTGAACTGGGAGGAACCTATGAATGCGGGCTGCTGTGTGATCTCATTCATCTTGAGACTGCAACGGAGTTAGCTGCCTATGGTCAGGATTTCTATGCCGGAATGCCTGTAATTACAGAAAATAAATTCGGCAGCGGAAAAGCATACTATCTTGCTTCGGATCCTGAACAGCGCTTTATTAATGGCTTCTTCAGACAGCTCTGTCTTGACAGCGGTATAGCTTCTGCTTTTGATGCCGCTGAGGGTGTTGAAATCACAGAAAGATATAAGGGTGACTTGAAATATACCTTTATACTCAATCATAATGCACATTCTGTCAGTGTAGATCTCTGGAATGAAAAATACCAGGATCTCATAACCGGTAGTAGTATGGAAGGAAACATTACCCTTGAAGCAAAGGGTGTAGCCATACTTGAAAGCAAGTCATAAACGAAGAGTGCTTCAAGGTAGGATAAGATAAATATTGTATTATTATTAAAACCTTCAGGCTGGTTTGTATAAACCAATCTGAAGGTTTTAAATATTTTTTATTTGCTGCTCCATACATTGCATGCCATGACTCCGCCTCTGATTATACCTCTTTTTACAGTAAGGTTTTCAATATTTCGGAAGGATATTCCAAAGTATTTGCCGTCAATAATGCCTCCGTCTATGGTAACAACGGGACTAAAAAAATCATTCCAGCTGTATAGGGCACAGTAACCTCTGATGGTTCCTCCATACTGATTAAGACAGCCGGACCTGTAAAAATAGATTCCCATACCGTTGTTGTAGGTATTTTCTATCAGTCCTGATTTGGCGGAACTGGAATCCATAATAGTCAGAGAACCCTCAAGATAGATAGTACCGTCATCGTTGCAACTGGTTATACTGAAGCCGTCCAAATCAAGAATTATACTTTTTCGCCGGCTGATATAAATACTTGAATTATGTAAATTTACATCTGATAATAATTTAATGACTTTTTGCTCGGTGCTGTTAACAGACTTAATGGCTGATTCGAGCGTATGATAGATAATTCCGTCTATAACGGCCTGCTTTTTTGTAAGCCTTAAAATAGTTCTGGCAGGTGATATAGTTTTTGTCTTAAAAAATGTCTTTGAAACAAATCTCTTATTAGTCATGGAAGTATATCGCCTCTTTTGGTATAATTTAAACTATTAAAATATGCTGCTTTTATTCTTTTATGTATATATTAGCATTTTTTGTCAGCAAAATTAATGTTTATATGCAATTTAACGACAAAACGTGCAATTCAATAAGCAAGTGTTTATTCTATTTTAAATTGGGGATGGATTCATTGAACGAAAAGGTTGATACATGGTATAATTCAAAAAAATGACATAGGATAATTATATGAGAATAGCTATCTGCGATGACTGCAAATTTGATCGGACTCTTTTATGTGAATATATACTTCAATATGCCGAGAATACTTTAACCAATATTGAAACAGTTCAATTTGACTGCGGAGAGGAGCTCCTGCGCTCTTTTCCGGGAGAGAGGTATAAAATTCTTTTTTTAGATATATATATGAAAGGGATAAATGGGGTTACTGTAGCAGAAAAAATACGGGAGACCGATGAAGATTGCAAAATAATATTTACTACATCAAGTATTGATCATAAAACGGAAGGTTTTGAGGTTGCTGCTACCCATTATCTTGTGAAGCCGATAAATTATGAAAGGGTCAAACAGGCTTTAAATCGTTGTAAGCAGGTATTGGCAGCAGATGCAAGGTATATTGAACTGACTGTCAACAAGGTTCCCATAAAGATAATATTAAAGGATATCCACTATATAGAAGCCATCCGGAATGGGGTAGTCATTACAACCGGTACTGAAAAATTGAAAGTTCTCTATTCAATGTTGAGCATCGAAGGCCTTTTGAACGATAAACGATTTATAAGATGTCACAGAGGATTTATAATTAATATGGAACATGTGACATTAATGGGAGAAGACAAGTTTATAATGAAGAACGGTTCAGAAATACCCATAAGGCAATGCGGAAGGAAAACTATCAGGTTCAGTTACACTGAGTACAAAACAAAAAATATGTATATATTTGCATAAGCCTCTTCATACCAATGTAGAGGCTTTAACATTTGACACAGATTGAAAATAAATTCAGATATTTCGGTATTTTAATACTAATTTTATACTTATTTAGAAATGATACATATGTAATAATACTTTGAAAACGCACAAGGCCAATTAACCTCCTAATATTCGCCCTATAGCGGATAAGGGGGGGATTTTAATCAATATTTTGTGGCCGCTATGCGGCTCAAAGCCATAACATGGCTTAGGAGGTAATATGCAAAAAATAAATCTGAACTTTGACTGGCAGTATAAAAGGGATTTTGATGAGAATTATTTAAATATTGATATTGATGATAAAGAATTTGAACAGGTTAATATTCCACATACCAACAGAGTTCTGGATTATAATAATTTTGATGAGGCGGAATACCAGTTTGTTTCCTGCTACAGAAAATTGTTGAAGCTGGCCTCCGATTTATCCGGAAAGGCACTTCTCCTCAAATTTGAAGGTATTGCCTCCCATGCAAAGCTTTATATTAACGGCATATATATAGCCGAACATTACGGTGGCTATACACCTTTTGAAGTGGATATATCCGATAAAGTAGCATATAACGGGGATAACCTTTTAGTAGTTGTATGTGATTCAACTGAGAGGGAAGAAATACCTCCTTTTGGAAAGGTAATAGACTACCTGACCTACGGAGGCATTTACCGTGAAGTTTGGCTTGAGGTACGTGATAAAACCTATATAAAAGATTTATTTGTCAGAACTCCTGATGTTCTCTCAGGCTCAAAAACCCTGGATATAGATATTACTTTATCCACGGAGTGTTCAGAGGCGGCAGTAAATTTTCAAATAATTGATTGTAATAATAATATAGTCAGCAAATTTTTATGTACTATGAATGATTCAATTAAAGGAAATATCAGGGGAAGTGTTTTAAATGTCGGGCTTTGGGATATGGAGAACCCTGTACTGTACACACTCAAGGCAGAACTGAACAGAGCCGGCCGGATACTTGATACTTACGAGGTAAAGTTCGGCTTTAGAGAGGCCTGCTTTAAAATTGACGGCTTTTATCTCAATGGCAGAAAAATAAACCTTACCGGATTGAACAGGCATCAGTCCTATCCTTATGTTGGTTATGCAATGCCGCAATCGGCGCAAAAAAAGGATGCCGATCTACTGAAATATGAGTTGGGGGTCAATATTGTCAGAACCTCACACTATCCGCAATCCAGGCATTTTCTTGACAGGTGTGATGAAATTGGTCTTCTGGTTTTTGAGGAAATTCCGGGTTGGCAGCACATAGGTAATGCCAAGTGGAAGGAATTGGCCTGCAAAAATGTTCATGATATGATTATCAGGGACCGGAACCATCCAAGTATAATATTATGGGGAGTAAGAATTAACGAATCGGCCGACTGTGATGATTTGTATCTGAATACCAACAGAATAGCCCATGAGCTCGATAATACAAGGCAGACAGGCGGTGTGAGAAACTTTAAGGACAGCAGGCTGTTTGAAGATGTATACACCTATAACGATTTTTCACACCACGGAACAAATATTGCATTGGACCAGCCTGACAAAGTAACCAGAACAAATGCACCATTTTTGGTAACTGAACACAATGGTCATATGTATCCCACCAAACGCTTTGATAACGAAAAAAGAAGGCTGGAGCATGCGTTAAGGCATATGCGGGTTATGGACCATATGCTGGGGGACAGCAGAATAAGCGGTTCAATAGGCTGGTGTATGTTTGACTACAACACTCATAAGGATTTCGGCAGCGGTGACAGGATCTGTTACCATGGGGTAAGCGACATGTTCAGAATTCCCAAACTGGCATGGTATGTTTACGCCTCACAGCAGGAAAACATACCTGTTCTTGAAATATCTTCTTCAATGGATATCGGAGATCATTCGGGGGGGGACCTGGGTACTGTATATGCCTTTACTAACTGTGACTGTATAAAGCTTTACAAAAACGATGAATTGATTAAGGTTTTCCACCCTGACCGGAGTCAATTTCCAAATATGAAGCATCCACCTGTTAAAATTAATGATTTTATAGGGGATCTTTTGCAGAAATATGAAAATATATCTGAAAAAGATTCATGCAGGATAAAAAATATTTTAAGAGATGCGTCAAAATACGGCATGAATCTGCCTTTAAGTTCAAAGCTGGTAATGGGAAGACTTATGCTTAAATATAAGCTGTCAATGGATGATGGGATGAGGCTCTTCGGCACTTATGTGAGCAATTGGGGAGGCCAGCGCATAAGCTTTAAGTTTGAAGGGTATAAAGACGGGCAACTGGTAAAAACAATAGTGAAAGCTACCTCCGAAAGGGTGAATCTTGAGGTCCTGGCCGACAATAATGTGCTTAATGAGGCTGATACCTATGATGTAACGAGAATTGTTCTGCGGGCGGTTGACCAAAACAAAAACCTTATGAATTATGCGAATGATGCAATGAATATAGAAACCGTGGGACCAATTGAAGTAATAGGTCCAAAATGCGTGGCTCTTATCGGGGGAGCCAGAGCTCTCTGGATCAAAAGTACAGGGAACTCAGGGAAGGGTCTGGTAAGGATAAAATCAGAGAAATATGGTATTCATATATTAGAATTTGATGTAAATAAAATGAAACAAGAGAGGTTACAGTCTGACAGCTGGTTTTAAAAGAGCCAAGACATATATGTAACCATCTCCTCTGATTATCATAATATGTAATATAATATTATGTTAATTCAGAGGAGGCATTTTAAGTGCAAAAAAAATGGCCATTTATAAATAAACCGGCAGTACAAAATGTTGAACAACCAAAGCCGGAAGCTCCCAAGGTACAGCAGCAACCAGCACCGGAGCAAAAACCTGCGCAGATGCCTGCACAGATGCCCAATCCAAATGCGACGGCGCCAATGACACAGCAGAAACCAATGCAGATGCCTGCGCAAATGCCCAATCCAAATGCGACAGCACCCATGACACAGCAGAA
>JAQSXC010000220.1 GCA_029266335.1 Eubacterium sp.
TTTATTATGCAGCTTTGCAGAATTATCTCGGGTCATGTTCATAGTGAGGTCTCCTTTAAAATCTTTTGTATTCTTATTTTAGCAAGTTCCAGGTACACCTCAAAGACAAGATTCTTTACAATTTTATATGAATTTTTTATATTGATTTGGAATGTCAGCCGTTCTTTATTTAATACTGTTCAGTTTTAAGAAAAACTTGTTGTATTTTTTTACAAAGAAGCGATTTCAAAGTCAATCTATCATTTTTTTAGAAAATCCTATTCATTTTTTAGATACATTTTTTGCATTATTGCAATATTATCTCCTGAATGCTAGAATTAAAAAAAAGTCTTAAGGAGTGTTCCTCTTGAAACATTTCAAGAAAGTCTTCAAGGGATTAATGGCACGGTTTTTCATCACATATTTATTGGTAATTCTTTTTCCGACATTATTAATTTGTAATCTATTATATACTGATAATTTAAAGCAGTCTCATTTCGTATATATCAATGCCAAAAGAGAATCTCTGGTTTCTGATCAGAATTATATAGAAAATAATTTTTTGTATATTGAGGAAAAAGTCAACCTTTTCAATAATGCTGCAGGGCTGACAGAGCTCTTGGATGAAAACCTTTCAAAGGAAGAAGACGTTGTTTATACTTTTTTGAAAGATGTTGCCCCGATAACCAAGCTTAGTCAGCTTAACAATCCATATATCAAGCAACTAAAGTTTTACACGCCTAATAAAACCGCTGTCAGGGTGCTTCCACAATTTTTATCACTGGACAGCCTCTATAACGAAAACATTTCTGCACAATTTAAAAACGATCCCTCCAAAGAGCTATTTAAGCATTTCTGGAGAGTTGAAAATGTAAACGATGATTTGCAGCTGACATACTATGCAGGTTTGATGAATTCCCAGATCTCAAAGGTAAACGGAGCTCTCTCCATTACCTGTAACAGCAGCTTATTAAAGCTGTTTCTTAATGAAAATTCGCCAAACACCGCAACATATATATATTGGAATGGACAGTATATATACTCGTATCAGAATAATGATGTTTTCAGCAATTACTTGAACTCCGTTAAAAAATCTCTTATATCAAATAAAAACGATACCTATGTGTTTTTAGATGAAAAAAACGGAATACTACAGAGTAGTATCTATTTAAAAAAACAGAATATTAATATTATTCAGTTAAGCAAACTACCGTCAGGAAGCTTTAACACCTCACTATTTTCTTCCAATATTTTATTATTTGTAATAGTATTTTTATTCTCCAATATCATAATGTTTCTTCTGGTTTTTTACCCTTTGCATAATGTTTCATCTCTTGCCCGGCATATGAGACAGACACATTCGCCCAAATTGCTTCCCTACAGCGGAAAAATTACCAATGACGAGGTAGGCGAATTAATAGTAGAATATAACTCACTGGTTGAACGAACTATCGACATGTCTGAAACACTTCATCGAAATGAATTGCTTTTGAAGAATGCACAAATTGAAACTCTCCAATCTCAACTTAACCCGCATTTTTTCTATGGTACTCTTGAGAGTATCCGAATGATAGCCGAATACCATAATGAAACCTTAATAGCAGAAATTGCTTATGCATTCGGTAATTTAATGCGCTACTCCCTTTCCCGTGAATATTTTGTATCCATTGAAAATGAGATTGATGTAGTTAAGCAATATACAGAAATTCAGCAAAAGCGCCTTGGAGACCGTTTCTCTATCCGATGGAATATAGACTTCTCTGTTAATGATTGGAAATGTCCGAAATTTGTTTTGTTTTCTATGATAGAAAATGTTATAGTACATGATGTTGAACATAGCAGAAAAAAAGTTAATATCGATGTCAACATCTGTCAGATAGGAAATGATCTGTCAATAACAGTCACAAATGACGGTCCCGGTATTTCTCATGACCGTTTGGAATCAATATTATATCTGAGAGATCATCCTGAGGAGCGTAAAAATATGTCCAGCAGAAATAACGGACGCAGCATATTTAATATCAATGACAGGCTTAAACTTTATTATGGAGATGATTATCAATTTAGTATAACCAGCCAGGAAAACGTACTGACTGTTTGTAATGTCCGCTTTAATATTGAACCTCAGAATCCAGCCAAACAATAAAATATATTAGAGGTGTAACATGCTAACTGTATTACTAGTTGATGATGAATATATTGTATTAAAAGGAATGGAAGCTATGCTTCTTTCACAAAAAAGCCTTGAGCTTAAAATCTATACCTCAAATGATTCTTTAGACGCTCTGAAGCAAATACCTCAAATTATGCCTGATGTTATTATTGCAGATATTAACATGCCTGAATTGGATGGCCTTTCTATGATTGAAAAAGCTCTTGAGCAGAATTATCATGGAAGATTTATCATTGTAAGTGGATATGAAAAGGTTGAATATTTTAAAAGAGCCATACAATATCAGGTAGCTGACTATCTGCTTAAGCCAATCAACAAGGAAAAGCTTTTTGCCAGACTGTATGAAATTGATCAGCAAAAATCACAGAGCTATGAAACACTGATTTTTAAACTAAAGATGTGCATGCTGCAGAATAAACATGCTCATGATTTTCATATCGATAAAAGTGAATTCAAAAAGCTTTTTCCTAAAAAGTATATCTCACTTTGTGCCATTTCAGGAGCAGAGGATCGTCCTGAAGAAGAAATTGAACATATGCTTTCAATTTACTTTGATAAATTTCTTTGTTTTTATCAGGACAATCAAAAGATTTTCTTGCTTAATTTTGATGTCTATCTGGATGCCTCAAAAATCCATGAAATTTGGAATCTGAACTATAAAAGGCAAACATGGTGTATAGGTGTCAGTTCTACCCAGCATGTAGCACAATTGGCCGAAGAAATAAGTAAATCAATGAAATCCTCCCTGTATTACCAAGCCTTAACTGATATGGCAATATCTGCACTCCCATTGAATAATGCACTTGAGTCGGAAACCAGAAATCACTTTGAAAAAAACCAAAACTCATTCTCGGATATTGTTAATGCCAGTAAGAACGACCTCCAATTCCAGACATATTTTCAGAATCTTATTCAGGCGACATCTACTCTACATGCAGCACATGTAAAAGCATTTGTTGAGATAGCCGGCTACAATCTGGCAATATTCGGAATGAATATAAGTCCGGATATAATTAGTAATACATATAAAGCACAACTTAGTAAAATAGTTGATTACCGCTCTCTTCAGAAATTAATCAGAAATATTCTTTCTAATTTCTGGTTTTATGAACCAGATTTTCAACTGGAAGCTACCTCATATTCAGAAAAGATTTATCAGTCCATGCTTTATATACAACAACAGTATGCAGAAGATTTATCTCTGGAAATTGTTGCTCAAAAGGTAAATTTACATCCCAGCTATTTGAGCTATATGTTTAAAAAAGAGACTGGAATGTGTTTCCTGCAATATCTTCACTACATCAGGATGAAGATTGCCTGCGACCTGCTTAAAAACAATCCAGGTTTGTCGGTAGAATCAATTTCAAAGCATGTCGGTTACAGGACTTCGACTTACTTTTATAAATATTTTAAAGCGCAGTTTGGTGAAAGTCCAAATCAGTGGCGTCAGAAGAATACAATAAAATAGTCTTAAATTATTCATTCGGCTGCTATAACCATTCTCTCTCCCTTGTATACCTGAGTTATGGTTTTATTACCGACAATCTCAATTATGAAACGTATCGATACAGGGGATTATCGTTCACAAGCTCTGTAAGCTCATTTATTACAAAATGGTTTTTAACCCCAGTTCTGGTTTTTATAGGAGTCGGTTTAAAAAAAGATTTCTGTATAGTATTCATTTTTTTTATTTTTGTGAAGCAAGGCAAAGCGAAACCGGACAAAAAACTTCATGATCTTTAATTTAAAATGTGAATATAAAAGCCTCAAATATTCCTGCAATTCATCTTCATTACCCCAAAAGCATATGCATCGATATTTTCCTGACAGAATATATTTTGTGATGATACCATTCTCGGCTGCCCGATTCAGATAGGCTTTGATTTCACACTCATCTGCATCCAGATTGCGAAGGGATAGTCCTATTGTCTGGCTGTTTCCCAGAATTGTGCCAGCCTCATCCACGAAATATAAAACCCATTGGTTAAATGCTTCAATGCCTTTTGTATGTGAGCCGTTGTGCTTCTCAAAGATATTCTTTATATCCACTTCATAAATTTCAAGATTCATTTCTTTCTTTGTCACAGAATTAAAAAATGTGTAGTCGTTGGAATGACTCTGAATATTTTTCAAAAGCTCCCCCATTTCCGCGGTGTATTTACCGAGCTGTGTCAACATCGCCAGCTTTTCTCCAATAAGCCTTTGCTGTTCCTGCATCATAGTAAGATACCCGTCGATACTTTCAGTATCTATCTTTTCTTTTATCTGTTCCAAAGGAATTTCGAGATATTTTCCTAGCAAAACCATTTCCAAAACATCCAGATGCTCAAATGTATAATACCGATATCCATTGGTTTTATCTACAATTGGCTTTAATAAGCCTTTTTGGTCATAATACCGCAGGGTATCAAGAGAAATTCCATATAAGCTGCTGACCTGACCGATTCTTATTAAATTTTTCATACCGCCTCCTGTAATTTATCATTGACCCTCAAGTAACTCTAGAGTTTATAATAAGTATAGCGCAATAAATAAAATTGCAAAAGGAGACATGAAAATGGAACGAATCCACACTGAGAAATATCAGGATAGGGATTTTCACGAAGTAATATCCTTGTTAGTAAATTCCTTTGAGAGTAAGCTCAGCCAACGCCAAAATCTGCCACTGCACTGCGTGGAAGAAATTCTGCAAATTGTTTGGGACATCAAAGCATATAACCCGGATTATTTGAACCTGGTTGTAAAAGAGAATGGTAAGGTAGCCGCAACCATTCTCATACGCCTTAGAAAATCACAAAAGCGACAAAAAAAGCTTCCGTTTTTTACGCTCTGCCGCCGTTATGGATTTCGTAACATCCTTTTTTTATCCTTTCAGTTGGCAGCCCTGGATAGTGTAAACCCTGATGATTGTTATCTTGAGCATATTGCTGTCGATTCTGCCTGGCGGGGAAAAGGCCTTGGAACCATGTTGATATCATATGCGGAAGAGCTTTTAATCAGCCAAGGTTTTACAAGCCTCTCCCTGGCAGTTGCAGAAAGCAATAAAGCAAAGTACTTGTATGAAAGGATGGGATTTCAAGCAATTCATCGCATTCATAGCCGTTCAAAAGGAAAATTTCTTGGAATCAGCAATTGGGTGTTTATGAGAAAAAATCTGGTCTAAATGAGCATTACCTGATAACGACTGTCTTTGGGCGTAAGGGCCATCATTGTAAACAGCAATAATACGCAAGAGGTTGTATGAAAAAGAGATTCCGAGCGAGTTGCTGAGCATTGCCCTGATACCAACCACCGACCATTTTATACAGAAAAAGAGTCTGTGGATTCTGAAGCATTAAAATTTCTGACTGCGTTATTCGCGCCAAAGCAACTCGCGGATGAAGAATATTATAACGGTATCCAAGAATTTTTTAAAACATAAAATAACTAAAAAACGCTTATTCTTAAGACAAGTTCTCTTTGCATATCTTAAATTGCGTATACACTATGCTTTCTAAGGCAGTTTGTTACCTGCCGCACGGTATATTTCATACCACTCGGGTCTTGAAAGCTCAACTGCTGCTGCCTTACAAATGTCCTTCAATCGTGAAATACTTGTTGTTCCGACAATAGGCTGCATTTTTGCAGGATGCCTCAAAAGCCATGCTATTGCAATTGCAGTATTGGTAACACCCTTTGCCTCTGCCAGTTCATTAATTTTTTGGTTTAGCTCGGGAAACTTTTCATTATTCAGGAACACTCCCTCAAAGAAACCATATTGGAAAGGAGACCAGGGCTGAATTGTTATGTCATTTAGACGGCAATAGTCAAGAATACTTCCGTCTCTGTCATAGGAGCCGTTAACTGTCATATTGACATTAATACCGGCATCGATCATGCCTGTGTGCATAATGCTTAATTGAAGCTGATTTATTATAAGCTTTTGCTTTACATATTTTTTCAAAAGCTCAATCTGCATTGGATTTTGATTACTGACTCCGAAGTTTCTCACCTTACCGCTGTCATGGAGAATGGAAAAAGCTTCGGCAACCTCTTCAGGTTCTACAAGGGTATCCGGACGATGTAAAAGCAGTACATCAATATAATCAGTTTTCAAACGCTTAAGACTTGCATCCACAGAATTAAGAATATGTTCTTTGGAAAAATCAAAAAATCCCGGCCTTATACCACATTTTGTCTGTATAATGAATTTCTCTCTTATCGAAGGCTTCATTTCTATTGCTTCAGCAAATAGTTCCTCAGACTTACCTCCTGCGTATATATCAGCGTGATCAAAAAAGTCTATGCCCTCCTCCAACGCTGTATTTATAAGCACTGCTGCATCTTTTTTTGATAGTTCGGTTATTCTCATACATCCCAAAGAAATTACCGATGCACTTAGCTCTCCATTACCAATAGCAATACTTTTCATTGAATTAACACCTCTTTCATATTAGTATTTTAACTTTACAATAATTTAATCCGGCAATACTTTTTTGTTTAGTATTACTGATTTATTTG
>JAQSXC010000032.1 GCA_029266335.1 Eubacterium sp.
GTCGTAAGATTGTATGAATGCCATAACAAAAGGACTTCAGCCTCTGTTAAAACTTTTGGCAACATCAATGAAGTTTGGGAATGTGATCTCATGGAGAACCGGATAAAGGAGATACCCGGCAAAAATAACTGCTTTGGATTTGAAATAAAACCTTTTGAAATAAAAACCTTCCTGATAAAGTAATTAATTTTACAGGTAACTGTTTCTACAGCTGAATAATATGGAAAAGGCCCTTCCACGGGCCTTTTTTCTCGGTTTGTAGCGGTTATATAATAGCTTGTGATTTTTCACAGAAGCTATAAAAGCTCTGCGTTGCCGAAAAATTCATATTAAAATCGAAAATGCTGTTTCAGGATATTTCATTTGGGTATATTGTTTATAGACTTTATTTATAATGTTTTTGTTTATTAAATTTAATCATACCTTTTATATCTGCTTCCGAAAAAATACATAAAGGAGAAGTTTTTATGAGCAAAATAAAAGAAATCCTTGAATACGCAATGAGAATGGAAAATGATGCACAGGAATTTTACAGTTTTAATTTGGAAAGAGTTAAATCTTCAGAGCATAAGCTGCTTTTTGAAGAACTGGCCGAAATGGAAAAAACCCATTATGCTATTCTGAATACTGTATATGACAGACTCGGAGTAGTTCCACCTCCAATCGAGATGTCATGGGTGGTAGATGATACTTCCAGAGAGAGGAATGTTTCCATAATTCCTGATAATTCGGAACTGATAGCAGATGAAGCTGCACTTTCCGACTTGTCCATAATCAGACTTGCCTATCTGATGGAAAGTGATTTTGCATTATTCTACTTAAACGCTGCCAATCAGGTTGAAGACAATGAGGCGAAGAAGCTGCTGCTGGACCTGGCTGATTGGGAAAAGAAGCACGAGGTTATGTTCAAGGTAAGATATGAAAAGCTTCTGAAGCAGAGTTGGAAGGATGTAGCAGGTATTATTTTCAAATAGAAAGTTTATACTTTGCCACATTGAGACGCAGCTGAGGTAAGAAATTTTTTCTACAACCGGAAAATTTTCTCTGAACTGATGCGTTATAATTTGGACTATTAAACAGTAGTTCAGTTAATAATAAAGAAAAGATAGGGATTTATCTTAAAGAAGCCGCAATAGCGGCTTCTTTGCTTTGTATATGGGGTGTAGGGCAGTGATGAGTGATGTTCGTATTCCTTGTAATATTGGTACTTAAATAGTAAAATGTAAAATATATTTTAATGATATCTGCAAATTAAAAGACAGGTGATTCAAAGCTGCTTAATACTTTGAAAACACATAGAACCGGTTAAGCTGCTTTATTCGCTTTATAGCGGATTTAGGAGTGTATAAATTATATCAATATATTATGGCCGCATTGCGGCTCAAGGAGGTTAATATGTCAAAAAAAAGAGTAGCCGTAATATTTGGTGGTCAGTCCTCTGAACATGAAGTATCAAGAGTTTCTGCCCAGTCAGTTATAGAGAATATGGATAAAACAAAATATGATGCTGTTATGATAGGAATAACCAGGGATGGTCAATGGCTTACATATGAAGGACCTACTGATAAAATAGGCAGTGGTGAATGGCAGGAGCTTGCCTTGACGGCTCATCAGAAAAAAAATACCCAGCTGCTGCCAGAGGGAGATACACAGTCCGGGTCTACTGTTGGAGAAGGCTCCGGTGAGCTGATAGAAACCAATACTGCAAGAGGAATATTCGGAGAAAGTTCCAAAAATAAAATTGATGTAATATTCCCGGTCCTTCATGGCTGCAATGGCGAAGACGGTACCATTCAAGGTCTTTTTGAACTTGCAGGCATCCCATATGTGGGTTGCGGAGTTCTTGGTTCGTCTGTTGGAATGGATAAGGCATATACAAAAATAATTTTTGAAAAGGAAGGCTTGCCACAGGGTGATTATCTGGTATTCAACCGGAAGCAGGTTAATTTTCAGCTGGATGAAGTTATAAAAGAAATAGAAGGCAGGCTCACATATCCATGTTTTGTGAAACCGTCAAATGCAGGCTCCTCTGTTGGTGTTAACAAAGCCTCCAACAGTGAAGAATTAAAGACAGCGCTTGATATTGCTGCAAAGAATGACAGAAGGATTCTCGTAGAAGAATTTATTAATGGCAGAGAAATTGAATGTGCGGTTCTTGGAAATGATAATCCTATAGCATCTACAGTTGGAGAAGTCGTACCCTGTAATGAATTTTACGATTACGAGGCAAAATATCAGGTGGGAGACGATTCTAAAGTAATGATTCCTGCTGAAAATCTGCCTGCTGAAACTGTGCAAAAAATCAGAGAATATGCAGTGAGAGCATTCAAGTGCCTGGATTGTGCCGGCCTTTCAAGAGTGGACTTCTTTGTACATAAGGTTACCGGTGATATATATATTAATGAAATCAATACTCTCCCGGGCTTTACCAAAATAAGCATGTACCCCAAGCTTTGGGCAGCAAGCGGCATTCAGTACTCCGAACTCATTGACAGACTGATAGAGCTGGCATATGAGCGATTTGAGGACTGCAAAAGAGAATTTACAAATTCTTGATATTAACATGGATGTAATTTGGTAAAAATATCGGACTTTATTTGGTTGCTCTCCGGAATTCCTTGTTTTTTGAATATAATTTATCCTTAAGGTTGAAAAAGTAGCTGTAAATGTATATTATATCATCAGTGGATATGACGTCTGCAATGGGATATTAGGGCCAGAAAAAACAAAGATGGAATATAGGAGGAGACTGGATGAGTAAGGACGTGATAATAAATGTAAAGGGTATTCAAACAGATCCTGAAAATGACGCAAATACTCTTGAACTTATCACTGAAGGAAAGTATTATCAAAAAGGCAATAATTATTACATTACCTATAAAGAGAGTGAAGTAACCGGAATGCTCGGAACCACCACCACTTTAAAAGTAGGTGATGGTATGGTTACCCTTATGAGATTTGGAAAAGTAAATTCGCAGTTTGTTTTTCAAAAGGGGCAAAAGCATATATCATCCTATGAGACCGAGTATGGAATTTTTACAATAGGTGTATATGCCAATAATGTTGACATAAATATAGATGATTCAGGTGGAGAAATCCGGGTTGGCTATCAGATAGAAATTGATAGTCACAACACAGGAAGAAATGATTTTTACATGCAAATTAGAGAGGTAGGAGCTGCAAATGAGAAACATAACAGAGGAACTACGCCAGCAAATTAAGGGTGTTGTACTGGGTTCAATCGACAGGGCAAAAGGGAATGGCGAGCTGCCTGAACTGGATATTACCGATATCTCAATTGAAATTCCCAGAGAAAAAGGTCATGGAGACTTTTCTACAAATATCGCCATGCAAATTACAAAGGTGGCTAAAAAAGCACCGCGTTTGATAGCAGAGACTATAATTAAAAATATAGATTTGAGTAACACCTATATCGTAGAGGTAACCTGTGCCGGTCCGGGATTTATCAATTTTACACTTGACCCTGAATATCTTTACGATGCGGTCAGAATAATTAAAAATGAAAAAGATCAGTACGGCCGCATAAACATTGGAAATGGCAGGAAGGTAATGGTTGAGTTTGTCAGCGCAAACCCCACAGGACCTCTGCATATGGGCAATGCCCGGGGAGGTGCTCTCGGAGACTGTATTGCCAGTGTGCTTGATGCAGCAGGCTATGATGTTACAAGAGAGTTTCTTATAAATGATGCCGGAAACCAGATTGAGAAGTTTGGCATATCCCTTGAAGCAAGATATATTCAGCTTATAAAGGGAGCTGATGCAATAGAGTTCCCCGAGGACGGCTATCACGGTGAAGATATTGCCGGTCATATGAAGGACTTTATTGCAATTAACGGTGACAAGCACATTGACGTTCCATCGGAGGAAAGAAAAAAGGTATTTGTGGACTTCGCATTACCCAGAAATATTGCAAGAATCAGAGAAGGCCTCGCAAGCTATGGGATTAACTTTGATGTTTGGTTCTCAGAGCAGACTCTTCACAGAAGTGGTGAAGTAGCAGAGACCATAGAACTTCTGAAGAAAAACGATTGTACTGTTGAGAATGACGGTGCTTTGTGGCTGAAAGGCTCGGTTATAGGCAGTGACAAGGATGAGGTGCTGGTAAGAAACAACGGTATACCGACTTACTTTGCAGCAGATATAGCTTACCACCGCAACAAATTTGAGACCAGGGGTTTTGAATGGGTTATAAATCTCTGGGGAGCAGATCATCACGGACATGTGGCAAGAATGAAGGCTGCTATGGCTGCTCTGGGCATTGATCCAGCCAAGCTTGATGTAGTATTGTTCCAGTTGGTACGTTTGTATAGAAACGGTGAAATAGCAAGAATGTCAAAGAGAACAGGTAAATCCATTTCATTGATGGATCTGGTTGAGGAAGTAGGCAGGGATGGAGTAAGATTCTTCTTCAATACCAAGACATCAGGCAGTCACCTTGACTTTGACCTTGATCTTGCGGTAAAGCAGTCCAATGAAAACCCTGTTTTCTACGTACAGTACGCTCATGCCAGAATCTGCAGCATGCTTAAGCTGCTTGAAAGCGAAGGAATAATAATACCTGATATCAATGCTGCCAGGCTTGAATTGCTAAGCATGCAGGAGGAAATTGACCTTATAAAGAAGCTCTCAGAATATCCTGACGAAATCAGAATATCAGCAGAAACACTTGAACCCAGCAGACTTACAAGGTATGTACAGGAAGTGGCTGCCTCTTTCCACAGCTTCTATACCGGATGCCGCGTAAAAGGAGCGGAAGAAGAGCTGATGAAAGCAAGACTTATTCTTGTGGACTGTACAAGAATTGTTATCAGAAATGTTCTGGACTTGCTGAGTATCAGTGCACCCGAGAGAATGTAGGCTTTGAGTGAATGTTTAAGCTTTAGCAGTGAAGAGGAAGTACGGATTACTGTGTTCAGCTTGATAAAATGGAAGTGATTAATACGCCTGTTTTAATTATTTAAATAAGAAAGCACTAAAAAGGAAAGCCTGTTGCAAAACGGGCTTTCCTTTTTAGCTGATTCAGCGGAGCTGCAAAGTTTTTTATTACAGGTTAAAGCGCATCACTATATTTTAAAGTTTGAAACATATATCTTCAGGTTATCAGAAGCTTCTTTGGAATCCTGGGAAAGCTTGACGACTTCATTGCCTTTTTCCAGGATTTCCGATGCTTTAATTGCAATATTTGTAGTGCCTGCCGCAGCCTCATTGGTAGAAATGGTAACTTCGTTTATAGCTCTCATCATATTGCTGATGGAAACCAGAAGTTCCTGTGAGGTTGAACTGAAGGCCATAACCAGATCATCAATATGGGCAGCATCCTGGCTGTATTTCTCACTGGTCTCAAATTGATGGTTATAGTCTCTGATAACAGTAGTCTCGATAAAGTTCAAGATGCCTTGTGAACCTTTAACCAGGTTTTCCACTGCATTTAATACATTTTTGGTAACACCCTGTATTTCTCCTACGGCTTTCTTTGAATCCTCTGCCAGCTTTCTGATTTCATCAGCCACCACAGCAAAGCCTCTTCCTGCTTCACCTGCCCTTGAGGCTTCTATTGCTGCATTTAGAGCTAATAAATTGGTCTGGCTGGTTATTTGCATTATGGCATCTGATAAAAGCCGGATCTGTTCTATTGATTTGCTTTGTGCAATTGCTTCTGAAAGCTCTGAATTTGTTGACATGTAGATACTGTAAGCATAGTCCTTTGATTCTTTTGAAGTAGTTTTCAGTACCACGGCTCTTGAATTGATTTCCTTTGCCGCATTGGAGGTTTCCTGAGCTTTCCTTGCGATATTTTCTACTGCAGCTTCTATCTCGGCTGAAGTGGCGTTCATTTCCTCCATGGTAGCAGCCGTTTGCTCCATGCCTGCCGAAAGCTGCTCAGTTGTGGCGGAGACGTCCTCGATATTCCCGTTAAGATCGGAAATCCTTGTTACAGTAAGTGACATTGAATCATCAATTGTCCGGGATTCATTCATTACTGTTTGAATTATACCTTGAACAGACTGCTGCATCTGATCTGCAGACCTTGAAATATCACCCAGCTCACCCTTTAACTTCAGACTCATTCCATCAAGCTTATGACTGAAATCACCTTCGGAGAATTTATTTAGCTGGGTATTGATTTTTCCGATTGCTTTGCTTAAAACATGGCCGAGATAGAAGGCCATGGCAGCACCCACAAGTAAAGCGCATATTATAGTAATACCTATGTTTCTTACAATTTCAAAAATCTGATTGTCAACTACTGTTTTTTCAACTCCTACAAACCACATACCTATGATTTTCCCATCGGCATCTTTGAGAGGAGTGTAATATGTAAATACATTTTTTCCTGCTACCAGGGCAGCACCGTGGTAGTTCTCTCCCTTTTTCAAAACCGTGTCGATAACTGCGTCTGAGGCTGGAGTACCTGTAGCTCTCTGTCCGTTTTCCTGAAGCACATTTGTTGATACTCTGATTTCATTCATGAATATTGTGGCAAGATATCCGCTTTCCTTCTGAATTGTATCTACAAACGCTGTAGTATCATTAATTTTTTCATCTCCTTTAAAAAGAACTCCGTCCTTAATGGTCCAGTCTCCTGGAAATCGTTCGTCAAAAAACGTCAAAGATAAATTTGCATTTTTTTCGATATTTGTCTGATAATTTTGAATAATGATACCCGAAACTCTAAAATAGACAAGGGAAAATACTACGAGAGCAAAAACCATAAGAATTGCAGTAAATGACAAAACCAGCTTTGCTTTAATCTTCATATTAATCATCTCCTGGTGTAATTATTTTTGTTTCCTGAAGGTATCTACTTTTAACAAGTGGAAGTAAATGGTACAATTACTCAATACCCTGCAGTCATGCATTGAAACAAACATTTAAAAAAACAAAAAAGAAATAAGCAAAAAAATGTCGAATTTGCTGTGGATTCGTCCTTTTTACTTTAAGAATAATATCGACTTATTTACCGCTAAAGTTTACAAAAAAAACCTAGCAAAAAAGTATTATTTTCCTATAAAAATGGATCAACACGGAAATATTGTAATGAAACTTTAATAATAAATATCGAAAAAAAGCCGATATAATAAGCGTATGTAGAAAAATTTACATTATACAGAGGTCAAATAAATGAATTTTAGGAAACCTATCAAAAACCAAACTAAATCCGGGTCCTTTTCAGGAGTGTTAAAAAAATTAATAGCAATTACTATAAGTGCTGTTCTTGTTACTCAAACCAGTTTCGTTTATGCTGCAGTCAGCAATGAACAGATAGTTAATACTTTCACAGCAACTCAAAACGGTCAGGCAGTAATTAACAATCTTAAATACTCAGATATGGGTAAGGCCAGTTATGACTTAAAGGATGCAGTTTACCAGAATGGTGCACTTGATTTGCTGAAGGGCTTTGGTAATACAAAATTTAATCCCGATGGAAATGTGTCAAAGGAGCTTGCTCTTTATCTGGCATATATGGCTGCCAACAGGATTCAGGATATAACCACCCAGGGACAGGCGCTGAATGCAGCCAGACCCGCAGCACAGAAAAAAACGAGTCTTCAGGCTGTACTTTATGACGGAAGTCTCCAATTGGCAGCAAATGAAGGGCTGATAACCCAGCAGGAGTTGGCCGATGCCATGAATGCCGATCAAGGCAGTCTGGATGCTACTGCTTTTAAAAGAGGTTCAGCTGTTCAAAGACAGGAGTTTGCCACATGGCTTGCAAAAGCATTGATGCTCCCTCCGGCTTACGAGGAGCAGGAACTGTTTAACAGCTACTCTGACTGGAATAGCGCAGTGGCAGAGAATGTACCCTACATAGAAGCTGTTTTGCAGAATAATATAATGAGCGGTGACGGTAAGGGTAAATTTAATCCTACCAAGGCTGTAACAAGAGAACAGGCGGCAAGAATACTTAAAAATGCCGAAACCGTTATTCTTCCCTTAAAAAACATGGAGAAGAGAACTGCAACAGTTGAAGATATTCAGAAGACAAAAGATACCTCAAAGGGCTACAGGATTGACTACAATACATTAGTTGTCAGAAATTCCGATGGCCGTTTGGATGAATTGGTAGTTGAAGCAAGATATCAGACACCTGTTACAACCACAAATGAATTATCAGGAAAAACACAGGCCTCTTATAAAACCGAAATTCCTGTTTATAAAAGCGGCACAATTACAAATTCACTAAGCCTTAAGAAAGGCGACAGGTTGGAATACATTGTTGGAATTGATGATAAGGTTGTAAGATATGCCAGAGTTCTCTCAAACAGTGGTGAAATGAAATATGTGGCTGCTATAGTAAATAGCACTAACACTGCCGATAGAACCATAAACATTACGCCTCTCAAGCAGACTGTCAAGTATCCAAATGAGGATATATCCGATCCGGTCAAGCAAACCGTAAATGGAAATATAGTTTATGAAAACCACTCATATTCAAATAATTTGTTAAATGCTGTAACAAAGGCACCGGTGGATATGACAGCTATTCTACCAGAAAGTATCGTTATAGTTGGTATGAAGCAGAACATTATTGCCGAAATAGTTCCCATAACAGTTAAGAAAGATCGTGAAAAAGGACTTGTTTCTGGAATAGTAGAGGAAAATAATCCCCAGTTGGGTTATCTGACGCTATATAATATAGACGGTTCGGGTAAAACGCCTCTGGAGCTTTCTCCACTAAGAACCTTTAACTATGCTGACCCAAACAGCGTTGATGTTTTCAAAAATCATGAACCTGCAGATCTGGAGGATATTGAAGCTGGAGATACTGTATTTGTAAGAATAGATGATACCGGTGCCGTTTCGTCCATAAGCAGTGTGGAAAATTATTCGGTGCGCTATGGAACAGTTATAAGCAAGAAATTAAGTTCTATAACTGTTCAAACCGACAAGGGAGTTATTCAGTACAGTACTGACGGTGTAAATGTAATTAAAGACAGAAAGCTGTCAAAGATAAGTTTGCTCAAAGATGGTGACAGGGTAAAACTCCTTATAAATGAAGCACCTAACATGACAACACTAAAAGAGATAACTATTGAAAATGGCGATAAGCTTGTTGCAAATATATATAAAGGCAGCTTTAAGAGTTACAATAACTTATCCGATCAGATTGTTTTAAGTGATCCATGGGTACTGAGAAAAGGTGTATGGGTCAAGGATAATGCCGAGCCTTTGAAAGCTTTAACACTTGACGGAGATTTCAAAGCGTTTTTCGGTGGAGTAGAGCAGTCAAAAAAGAATCTGAACAGATATTTGACAGGTACTGTGGTTTATATTGTAAGTGAAAAGGATTATGGACATAACGAAAATGTTGTAATGGCTAATTTTACAAATGACCTTGAGGTTCCGTTCAATGACAGGGTATATGCGTCCGGTTCCAACAAGTTTACATTGCAGCAGGCTCAAGCCAGTATTTCATATGACAATGGTACTATTGTTGTAAAAGACGGCAGGCTTGTACAGGGAAGCAGTGTTTCTGCCGATGACTATACTTATGTAGTGGCAAACAGAGATCCTGACAGCGGGAGCCTGGTGGCAGGTGTGGTAGCAATAGAAAAAAGAGCTGGAACAGATACTATACAGCTTTACAGAGGAAGGATTTCGGGCGTAGATGAATACAAGAGTGTAACACTGCAGTCTTACTCGAAGCTGAACGGGGTAAACTGGGATTACGCAAATACACCGATTACATTTACTCTTAATTCAAATACGAGGATTACAGATACTGACGGCATAGTTGGCCAGGGGGATTTCAACACCTTTAACGGAGCAACAACTACCGGAGCAATAACCTTTAAGAACAGAACCGTTTATGTTCTCAGTGATGGTACAAATGCTATAGAAATCAGTACTGCACCTTACGGATATGTAAACGTAACAGGTGAGCTTATTGTTGCATCAGGAGCAACTTATGATGATGACGGAAATCTGCTGACACAGCCGACGGCAATTGAACTTAGAAACTGCAAGTATTACAATACATCAACAAAACTTTATACAAATATGGCAGACAGCAAGTTTAACCTATTGACAAACTCGATGATAATTAAGAATAATAATAGGATCAAAGCTTCTGATTTAAAGAAGGGTGATAAATTGAGAGTGTTGAAGAAGGATAATGCCATAACCGGTGATGCATACATTGTTATAGTTGAGGATTAACAAATAAGGCATGATGAAATAATAAAACTCCGTTTTGAGGCGAGATATTTTTCGTCAAGACAAGGCGGAGGAAGGCGTAATAATTGCTTTATTGCAACTGACGACAAAGAAGTATTGGCGGAAAATAGCCGCATTAAAATGGAGAAGTTATTATTTAATCATGCCTAAAAGGTGGAGGTCGGGTAATTTGCATAATTTATTAGTCAGATGGAACAAAAAGCTTAAAAAGGATATTAAAGCAGGAGTGAGAACATCTATATGTCTCATTATGGCTGCTGCCATAGTTATAACACTCAGTCCCGGCAAAACTTTTGCACGGCAGGGAGACAGCGGATATGAGGGAGGTATCTCCTCCGGGGAAACCCCAAGTATGACCTCCCTGACCTCCTCCAGTAAGTATGTGTATGATTATCAGGAAATGAGTTTTCTGACAGGAGTTCCTGTTAAGATGACAGGCAAGCTGACACTTACAAAGAAGCTGAAGGAGGATACAAAGACCAAAACTCAGACCTTGACCAATACATATGTATATGCCTTAAAAAATGGTACTACTAATACTTTGACGAGGTCGCTTACCTTTGTAACAACTATTACTCCGAAAGATAACGGTCAAAAAGTTGAGTCCACCGTGTTGACAAAGGCTACAGAGGCAGTAAGAATCGGAAGTACGATTTTTACGATAGGTTCTGTTGAAAATTATGAACTTACAAAGTCAATTCTTAATGACATAAAGCCGGCTGTAAACTATTATTCCGGTGAAATAATCAGCAGGAAAAAATACAGGATCGGAACCACCGGATCAGATTATATTGTTGTTGATTCAACAAGCAATTATACTGGTTATGATCAATATTGGAGCTCGGCAGAGACCCAGATTATAAAGCAGACAGTAGAACAGCTCAGAGCAGGTAAAGCTCCTGTCATGGTTGGGGATATATCCATGGAGGTTTCAACAACCACCAAGAAAGAGCTGAAATACTATGAGAATCTTCCCGAGCAGTCCAGTATACAGGGAGGATATGTTCAAACACAAAAAAATGAGAACGTTCTTAAGTATACTGCACAATTAAGTGAGCTGGACAAGAAGAACCTGCCTACTACCAAGCTGGTTACTTATACCGACAGCTTATATCTTGAGAGCTTTCCCAGCTCTACAAGATTGGTGTCACCAAATCTGAATCAAATCCGTGGACATGCATCGGAGCAAAATATTGCTCTTATGTTCGGACTTGAAGCATTTAAAAATACAGCAGATTTTGATCCTCAGGAGTATATCACAAGATCGGAGTTTGTAGATGCGTTTTTAAAGGTTGCTAAAGAGGTTCCTTTGGATCCGGCTTTTAAAACCAAAAAAACTACTACAAGGACTACAAAAAATGTTGTGGAGACATCCGCCTTCGCTGATGTTCCTGCCAGTAATGCTTTTTTTGCAGGTATTAATGAGGCGGCAAAAAGAGGAGTCATCTCAGGAAACGGTAAAAGCAAGTTCAGACCTGACGAACTTATTACTGTTGCCGAAGCTGTGGCATTAATGGTAAATACACTGGGGTTGAATGGGCTTGCCCCAAATCCTGTACCGGTTACAAGCTTCAAGGATAATGATAAAATTCCTTCATATGCCAGAGCACCCATGTATGTAGCCGAAAAAATTGGGCTTATTTCCGAGGACGCAAAGGGTTACATTTATCCAAATGATAAGATTACGAAAGCAAAATTCTCTGATATGATGAAGACATATATTGATTATATGGGCAAGGATATCAGAAAAGAATATATGGAAAAACTTATAAGCTATTAAGTTATTGTTTGATTATGCCTAAGCAAAAAAGCTAAATATTAAAGAGTAAATAGTCAGGAAGCCAGGCTATACAGGCTGTGATTTTTCTTACGCACTATTTCTATGAAGAGGTCGGAATACAAATGAAAAATATAAAAAGACTAACTGCTGTGGTATTGTTGTTTGCCATGGTATTTACTGTGTTAACTGCCAATACTTTTGCGGCTGAGACACAACCAGACAACCAGACACAGGTAATAGCAGATGCAGAATATATGGACAGCGTCCGGGATTTGATAAGGCAGAAATACAGTGGGGTTATCCCGGAAGATGCTTTGAATAAAGCGACTACATTTAAAGCTATGTTTGATACCCTTGATGATTATTCGGCTTTCTATGATGTAAACGAGATAAACACCGTACTGGGAGCTCTTTCAGGTTCTGTTGAAGGTGTTGGCATTCAGGTGGAGCAGGCCGAAAATGACAAGTATATAACTGTCTTAAAGGTTTATAAAAACTCACCGGCCTGGAAAGCAGGCGTTCTTTCAGGAGACAAAATAGCCGAAGTTGACGGAAAGTCTGTAGCAGGACAATCTCTTGATACTGTAGTTTCCAAAGTGAAAGGTACTGTAGGAACAAAGGTAAAGCTTGGCTTGATTCGTCAGGGTGCAAAAAAGATAATGACTCTGGAGATGCCAAGAGAACAGATCGATATACCAACTGTTCATTATGAATTGAGAGGTAATATTGGGTATATATTAATTGATACTTTCTCCAACAATACATACAGTGGTGTAGATGAAGCACTTGAATACTTTGACAGTAAAAAAATTACACGACTTGTACTGGATTTGAGAAATAATCCGGGAGGATATGTTGACCAGGCAGTCCTGGTAGCTAAGCGATTTGTACCAAAGGGTCTGATTACGAAATTGGATTATAAAGATGAAACTGAGATGGATCAGTCATATTACTCATCTCTTACAAAGTTAAAGTACAAGCTTACTGTTCTGGTTAATGAGTATTCAGCCAGTGCATCGGAGATATTTACCGGTGCCGTCAAGGATACCGATGCCGGGGTTATTATTGGAAACAAAACTTTTGGTAAAGCAAAGGTACAGACCTTTTTTCCCATCCTGAATAAAGAAGCCTTTATTGCTTTAAATCAGGATAATGAAGTTAAAACAGTGAACGGCTACGATTTTGGTTATCCTTTTGAGGACCAGCTTTCAGGTTATGGAAAGATGACAGTCGGACTTTATTATACTCCAAGCGGTGAATGTATTGACCTGAAGGGTATTGAACCCGATGTTAAGGTTAAAGACAATGAAGTTACTGCCGACAACATACCTGTTAACTTCCTGGAGCCCACTACTATAACTGTTAAACCCGCACTGGGAACACAATACATGGATGTTTTCTATGCAGAATGTATATTAAAGCTTTTGAATTACAAGGTGGACAAGCCGGATATAACACTTGACAGTAAAACTTTTGAAGCTATCAAAAAGTTCCAGAAGGATAACAAGTTATACAGTTACGGCGTACTGGATTTTTCAACTCAAAAGCTTTTGAACAGCAAGCTTCAGGTTTTGAAGCAGACAAAGGATCCAGTATATGCAAAGGCAGCTTTACTGCTGAAGAATTAAAGAAGAAATACTATTTGTAAACACAATTTTTATAGGCCCTGTAGTCTTGTTTAGTTAGATAAACAGGATTGCAGGGCTTTTATATTAACCTCCATGAGCCGCATAGCGGTCACCAAAAATGTTATGAAATTTGTTGACTCCCGTACCGCTATAAGGCGAATAAAGGAGGTTAATTGGCCATGTGCGTATTCAAAGTATTGGCAAATACTTTGAATATTTCGCACGGCCATAAATTCACAGGTTGGCTTGGAAGACAAATTCAGGTTTTGTTTTTCAAGCTGCTTTTTTATATATGATGGACTTACCCTCAATTGAAATGTATTGTACATTTTTAATAGAGGGTATTATTACGGAAATGTATAAAATGCAAAAAAATTAATTTGATATTTTTATATCAAATTAATACAGCGTGTAACCATTTACAACATAGATTAATACACAAAAATAATAGTTACTGTAGAATAATTGTTTTATTATATGGGAAATGATGGAATGTATAAATTTACAAATTTTTCTAATGTAGTATAATCTCAAATTAGAATTATCAACCGATTGAAAGTTTACACCGGGCAGGAGTGGAATAACAGCATCATGCATAATACAAAAGAAAAATGGTATGCACTGTTCGTAGCAACTGGTGAGGAGGACAATGTAAAAGCCAGAATAAATTATAACTTAAAAGATGAACTTATGGCCATTGTCCCTAAAAGAAGAATGAGGGAACGAAAAGACGGAAAGTGGGAAGAGAAAGTCAGAATGCTTTTTCCGGGCTATGTACTTTTAAATGGAAAAATAAATTGTATGGTCTGCAATTTACTAAGGAATGTTCCCGGAGTAATCAGAATTTTAAGTAACAATGATGGCCCGCAGGAAATCTATGCAAATGAGATCAAAATTATCAGCATACTAACAGCTGACAGTGAAATAATTGAAAGCTCAGATATATGTGTAGAGGGTGGAAAAGTGGTAGTTGTTGATGGGCCGCTTCTTGGACTGGATGGATACATCAAAGCCATAGACAAAAGAAAAGGAAGAGTTAAGGTAGTTTTAAATCTGATGGGAGAGCCCAGAACCGTAGAACTGAGTGTTGCGTTGCTGCAACCGGCATAGGATTTCAGAAATCATTTTCACTGTTTCGGCGTGAAGAAAGACGTATGAATGACATAGTAGAGGCGAAATGGAACAAATTCTGTTCTGTATGGCGAAGCATCGCCATTTGAACAAAAATTTGTCAGCTAAATGGTTAAGGAGGCAAATAAATGCAGACGAAGATATTTTCTGAAATAGATTTAAGAAATAAAAAATTACAAAATGCATATTCTACTCTAATCGGGAACTTGCATTTAATCGGAAAAGAAAGAAAATTAAAATCCATTGCTATAACCAGCTGCAGCAATGAAGAGGGAAAAACGCAGCTGGCAGCTGATCTGGCAATAAATCTGGCCATAATGGGCAAGAAAATTTTACTTATTGATTTGGACTTTAGAAAAACCAGTAATAGTAAGAATGATAAAACACGGGCCTTTGGCGCCTATGGGATATACCAGTATTTCACATGTAGTGTAGAAATAAGTGACATATTGTGCAAAACCAATTTTGAGAACCTTTATTACATAAATGCAGGAAAACCTAACGGTAATCCAATGTCTATCATCTGTTCAGAAAAATTGGGTACATTTATTAATCAGGAAGAAAAAAAGTATGATCTTATAATAATTGATACGTCTTCAATTGGAGATACACCTGATTCGGTAATTATTTCGGCAATGGCAGATGCAGCAGTATTGATTGCAAAAAAAGGTTACACAAAAATATCCGACATAATCAAAGCTCAGGATCAATTATTAAAAGCCGATGCCAACCTGATTGGCGTAATTCTTAACAGGTATGGAAAGATAAGAAGAAAAGACACTTCTGCAGTTGACTATTATCAGAAAGTACAAACGGTTAAAAATATATCTGTAAGTAATTTATAGAAAACAATGTATTAGCAGCTTATCAATTCTGAAGGGAGATTTTTATAACATGAATACAAATATAATATATAAATTGTATAAGCTTGAAAGAATGTTACATCTTTTAAAGTTTCCCATTCTACCCAGGCTTATATATTGTTTTATAAGAATTTTCCTTGGAGCGGTTATTCCCTACACGGCGCAAATCGGAAAAGATACTGAATTCCTTCATGCGGGATTGGGAGTGGTTATCCACGTTAATGCCGTGATTGGTGACAATGTAAAGATAATGCATAATGTTACAATTGGCGGCAGAGGAACACCAAAGGTCCCCGTTATAGGAAACGGTGTATTTATCGGTACAGGTGCCATTATTCTTGGAGATGTTGAAATAGGTAATAATGCCATGATAGGTGCAAATGCTGTCGTAATAAGATCGGTTCCGCCAAATAGTGTAGTGGCAGGTGTTCCGGCAAAAATTGTGAGAACATCGGTAACCGCAGGTCCTCAAAACGAAGCTGTTTAGAAAATACATACCAATCAAACATATGAGGTGAGAAAATGGAAATTCAAAGATTTTTTCGTGCCATTGCCAGAAAAATATGGATTGTTGTACTGCTGACATTATTGGCAGGCGGAGGAATGTTCTATTTTACATATAATAACTATTCACAATTATATGAAGCAACCACAACAATTTTAACCGTGCCAACCGGTGAAAGTTCTGTTAATAATTCCAATTCTGTCAGAATTCTTAGCTATAATGACATTTTAATCGGCAGACAATTCGAACAGGATTACCAGGACATTATGATGAGTGAAAAAGTAATCAATGACACAGTTGAAAGTTTAAAAGCAAAGAATATCAGCTATTATGAAATCCTGAATTCCATTAGTTTAAATTCACAAAAGGATTCAAATATTATCAGGATAACAGCAACCCATGAAAATCCAGAAACTTCTGTATTAATATCAAATGCAGTTTCCCATGCTTTTATAGCCAGAATAAATGAAATTACGAAGAACAATATCTTTGGAGTCTTGAGCGAGGCAAAGCTGCCATTAAGTCCTTTAGAAACCGATTTATTTAAGAAAACTGTTCTTGGCCTGATTTCAGGCTTGATTTTTGCTTTGGTAATAATTTATATTACAGAATTATTTGATTCCCGTATCAGATATATCGGTGACATAGAGTGTAATACAAACCTTAAGGTACTGGCAAGCATACCGAAATACAAGACTAATTAGGTTGCCGGTGGAGAATATTATGATGAAGAGAAGCTCCTCCCTTATTGATAGATTAATTTTATTAGTTGTTTTTATTTCTCCTTTTAAAGACTTATTTGTTTGTAATATTGGAATTATAGATTTTAAATTGCCTCAGCTGATATGGTTCGGAATATTTTTATTGTCTCTTTTGGAGAAACTTTCAAAAAGGCATAGAGTTGTACCAATGGCTGACTCAAAAGAGATAAATAACAATTTGATTTTTTCCTTATATATATGTATCCTGCTGATTTCCTGCATATATTCAATTGATATTAATCAGTCCTTCAAGGAATTTATACAATATCTATATCTATTTATCGCAATGTACATAATTTACATAAAATCAAAAGAAAAAGACTTTATGGATTCAGTAATAAATGCAATAGTTCTGTCAAATGCAATAATAATCTCAATTACATTAATAAGCGTAGTGCTGCAGAGATCAATAATTCCTACAGTTACGGTATTTTCAAATGGATTTGTATATATAAACAGTGAATTGTACAGTAGTCAGAGTCTTGTAGAAACAGGAGACATAATTGAAAGAATAAATATTATGGGTATGGGTCCCATAGGAATTTCATTCTATATTGTTTTACAATCTCTTCTTATAAATTATAAAATCCGGGAGAGCAGGGGCAGGACCCGTATACTTCTACTGTTTCTTCTCATAGCCAATTCGGTAGTAATTATCATGGGCTACTCCAGGCTGGGAATAATTTTGTTTTTTGGACTGAATGTGCTGACCCTGTTCGGAAAAGATCAGGTAAGGAATCTAGGAATAATACTGATGACTGTTTTTGGAGTTTATATATGCCTTTCCAGATTTCCGGATTTGTTTCAGAGGATTATGGAAACCTTTAATACTCAGGAACAATCCACCAGATATCATTTTGTTTTCTGGCTCATTGCACTGGAAACCGGGTATAACAATTTTCTTACAGGAATAGGCCTGGGAAATATGGCTTTTGTATCAGCCGATCAATTCGGCCATTTATTTAATCAGTTTGATTTATACAGAACCAACTATGTTCCCACTCATAATTTTTTGCTTCAGATTTGGTCTGAACAAGGGTTGGGAGGGCTTTTAATCAACCTGTTGATGCTTGCAATGCCAATTGTCTACTATATAAATGCAAGGCATATCAGGAAGACCATTCCTGCAAAGTCAAAGTATTATTTCATGGTATTAGGTTTTGCAGGTGTAATTATATACAATCTTACCAATAACAGCTTCTACATCGAAGGCTTCTGGGAATATGCAGGCTTGATGTATGCGATGAAGTATCACCTTGTCAGGGAAGGGAAGCTGCTGGACGGTTGCCGTACTATTAGAAGTAAACAACCCGAAACGGGTAGTTTCAAGAGTTACCAATACTAAGGCATGATCTGTCACAGGAGGCTGCAATAGATGGAAAATAAAAATATAAAAATTATTTTTCTGGATGATTGGTCCCAGAGTTTTGAACACATAGTGAAGAAGCTGGTAAATATATTGGGTACCGGAGATATTACATATAAGCTCATTCACTTGGATTCCATAAATAACAAGGATAAGGCGATAACAAGAAATAATATTAATGGAATAGAAGTCAGGGATATGTATACCTATTCAAAAATGTATAATATACTGAAGGCCCTTAAGCTGGAAAAGCCTGATCTCGTATTTGTCTTTGACAAAGGTTCGCTTACACAAAGAGCATTTGTGCATGCCTGCAGAAAACTCAATGTAAAATGCATTCAACTGCAGCATGGTCTGCTGGTTACATCAGAGGATAATGACAAGCTCACAACATCGGATAAAAAGAGAGGCATGGATTTTTATTTTCACAGTCTTGCCAAAGTTATTATTTCTGTAATTATCTATATAAAAACCTGCTTGCGGGTAGACCCCCTGTTTTTTTTCAAAGATAACAGAGCAAATTATCTGATTTCCTTTTTTACAAATTACAAGAGTTTTTTTCATGACAAAAGAAATGATGTCTTGTGCGACGAGGTATTCTGTTTTTCGGAAAAGGATAGGAATACCCTGATTAAATGCGATACCTATTCTCCGGAAGCTGTTAAAGTAGTAGGAAATTATTTCATGGAGGATGTTCTGACTTATCTCGATAGGCCTGTGGAGAGTATAAAGAAGGACTTTTGCAGGGAGAATTCTCTGCCGGAGGATTGTGAAATTATTACATTGGTTAGCCAGGCCCTTGCTGAAGATAACTGGGAGGATTTTAAAGAACAAAAAATATGTAAGTTCCTTGAAGATGTTTATTATACGAGTTTAAAGCATGGAAACAGGTATCTGATTGTAAAACTGCATCCAAGAGAAAATCTGCAAAAGTACAGCAGAATATTTTCAAATAAAGAGACTTGCAGCAGAATAAGGTTTATTAAAGAAGGAGATATGAATGCTTTAATGAGGATTAGTGATGTGGTTATCGGTTTTTTTTCAGCTGCCCTGATGAACGCCATGATATTGAACAAGCCGGTTTATGTAGTAAAGTGGCTGACAAATCAGGAATATCCGTTGGATTATGCAAAGCTGAACATGGCAGGTGAACTTAAAAGCATTACGGATCTGGAGGAGATAATGGATAAGCTGCAGACTCAAACTGAAAAAACTCAGGATAATGGTATAGATTTCTATATCGGACCGCCCTTTTCCAGAAATAAATTCAGAAAAGAAGTGTTGGAGTTGCTTTCACGAGGGGAGAACATGTTAAAAACATCGGGTAATGCAGTATAAATATAAAGTATAAAAAGCTGCAAACGTTTTTATTACTATATAAGTTTTATCTTAATTTATGGCCGCAATACGGCTCAAAGCCATACCATGGCTCATGGAGGTTAATATATGAAAACAGTAGGAATAATACCTGCAAGATACGGATCAACGCGTTTTGAGGGAAAACCCCTTGCGGATATATGCGGAAAACCAATGCTCTGGTGGGTATATCACCAGGTCAGAAAGGTCAGGGAGATTTCGGAAGTATATATAGCTACTGATGATCCTAGAATTTCAAAGGTATGCCAACAGTATGACATGAGGTATATTATGACATCGGAAAAGCATCCCAATCATATACATAGAGTACATGAAGCCGCTGAAAGTATCCCGGCAGATCTATACATTTGCGTTAACGGAGATGAACCGCTTATTGAGCCGGATGTTATAAAAGCTATTTTACCCGATGAAAATGTAAGTAACGACAGGGAACAGGTTTTCGGACTAATGAGAGATTTGACTGATCCCGCCGAAACAATAGATTTTGCAAATATTAAGTTGGTTACAAACAAATTTGGTGAAGCACTCTACATGTCCAGAAACCCAATTCCCTATCCAAGAGGGTCTCTATTCTTCAAGTACAAAAAATATGTGGGTGTAGAAGGGTTTAACAAGAGAGCGTTGGACTTTTTTGTAAAGGAACCGCAAAGTGAACTGGAAAGAATCGAGGATATTGATCATCTTCGTTTTTTAGAAAACGGCATCAGTATTCTGTTCAAGCTGGTTGATTCCAATTCGCTTTCAGTTGATACTCCTAAAGATCTTGAAAAGGTCAGAGCTATATTCAATACCATGCAGGAAAGGAAGAATGCAATATGAGTAATATAAAAATTTTAGACTGTACTTTAAGGGACGGAGGCTATATAAATGACTGGAGCTTTGGAGAGAGGACAATAAAGAACGTTATAAAGAAGCTTTCTCAGTCAAAGGTTGATATTATAGAATGTGGATTTCTGACAGATGAATATTTCGATAAAAATAAATCCCTGTATAATGATGTAAGTAAAATCAGAGATTATATCAAACCCAAGAATCCAAACACATTATATGTTGGAATGATTGCATATCCCGAAATAACTATAGACAAGATTGCCGGGTTTGACGGTAAATCTCTGGATGGAATCCGTGTAACCTTCCATGAGCATGAGATAGATGAAGCGCTTTTATTAAGCAGGCAGCTGATGGAAAAAGGCTACAAGGTATTCATCCAGCCGGTGGGTACAACAAGCTATACTGATTCAGGCCTAATTTTATTAATTAAGAAGGTTAATGAATTGAAGCCCTTTGCATTTTATCTGGTAGATACACTTGGAGTAATGTTCAAGAATGATCTTATGAGGCTTTATTACCTGGTAGACAATAATCTTGAAAAATCCATTGCAATAGGCTTTCATTCCCACAATAATCTTCAGCTGTCCTTTTCAAATGCACAGGAATTAATACAGCTCCATACCAGAAGAGAAATAATAATTGATTCATCGGTTTTTGGTATGGGCAGAGGTGCCGGAAACCTGTCAACCGAGCTGATAACTCAATATATTAATGTAAATGATAAAAAAAGATACAATATAGAGCCTCTGCTTGAAATAGTAGATGAACATATTGGACAGATATTTATGCAATATCAATGGGGCTATTCGGTGCCTTACTACATAGCCGCCATTAACAACTGCCATCCGAACTATGCATCATATCTTATAAATAAACAGACAATTTCGGTAAAGTCTATTAATACAATATTAAAAAAGTTGAGCGACTCAAAGAAGGCCCTTTTTGACAAGGAATATATTGAGCAGTTGTATATCCAGTATCAGAAACATCTGGTTGACGATTCTGCTGCTCTGGAAACAATAAAAAATATTGTCGCTAAAAGACACATTCTTATTATGTGCCCCGGTAAATCTTTAAAAACTGAAACAATAAAAATTGAAAAATATATTCAAAGGAATAATCCATATATTATATGTGTCAATTTCATACCTGAATATTTCAGATGCGATGCTATATTTTTCAGCAATTCAAAGAGGTTTGCCGCCTGTTACGAGGAACTGGGCAATCTTGAGGGTATTTCAGTAATATTGACTTCAAACATTCATGTAGAGGAGCAAAATACATTCGTTACCATGAATTACTCGGACTTGCTTATTGAGGATGGAGAAATATCGGACAACTCGGGACTGATGCTTATAAATCTGCTCAGGCGTATAGAAATAAAGAATGTCAGTATTGCAGGCCTGGATGGCTATAGAGCTGATGTAAGAGATAACTATTACACGCAGGATATTGTAAATAATTCTGATGTTGAGGAATTGCTGAATAAAAATACGGCTATAAAAAGATACCTTAATAATGTGAGAAATTTTATAAGCATAAAATATATTACTCCTTCAATCTATAGCGAAAACAAGCTGGCATTCGGGGAGTTGGTAGAAGGTCTATGAGATACGAAACCGTATTATTTGATCTGGATGGGACACTGCTTGATACCTCCGAGGGAATAGTAAAAGGAGTTGAGCATACACTGAAGCTTATGGGTTTACCCCTGCTATCCTCCGAGCAGTGTAAAACTTTTATTGGCCCTCCTGTTCTTAATTCATTTATTCGTGAATGTTCGATGAGTGAAGCAGCTGCCAGAAGTGCAGTGGAAATATACCGTAAAAGGTATAAGGAAAAGGGGTTGTACCAATCCAAAAAGTATAAAAACATTAAGCAGCTGCTTGTAAATCTTAAAAAAAATAACTGTAAAATCTCAATTGCAACCCTAAAAAGAGAGGATTTTGCAAAAACAATAATGAATCATTTTGGACTGTTCAGCTATTTTGACTCCATAAGAGGAATTGATCAAAATGATTCCTTAACTAAAAAAGATATTATTGTAAGCTGTTTAGAGGATCTGAAACAAATAGATTACAGTAAGGCAGTATTTATCGGTGACAGTGAATATGATGCAGAAGGGGCACGGGAGGCCGGAATTGATTTCATACCGGTTACTTACGGTTTTGGTTTTAAAAATGAGGTGGAAGCAGACCGGTACAGCAATGTATTTATAGCTAAGAATCCTAAAAGTTTATCAGATTATCTTCTCGCATAGTACTTTCATATAGTTTATAAATCAGCAAAAGATAAGGGGTCATTGTGAACAGTAAAAAGATTATTTATTCTGCATTTCTGGTAACAATTTTGTCATCCTTCGGAAAACTTCTGTCTTTGATACGGGAAAGCAGCATAGCCTCGGCATTCGGAGCCAGTAACAGCACAGATGCCTTTAAGGTTGCCTTTTCGGTACCGGATATATTTATAACTGTTTTAAGTGCTGCCATAGCACAAACCTTTATACCGGTATATTGTGATGTCCTAAAGGAACAGGATGAAAAAAAGACCAGGGCTTTTTTGAACAACGTTGTGTCAATTGTAATATTAATATCTGTTTTACTGACAATTATAGGAGCTGTGTCAAGCAGGATGCTTATAAGCTTGATGGCACCGGGGTTTGATCAGGCCACCAGAGCATATTCCACAAATATGACCATAATAATGCTCCCCGGAGCAATTTTTATGATTCTTGCCAATCTCGGATCTGGATATTTACAGACACACGGCAGGTTTTTATCCTCTTCACTTATATATTATGTATATAATTTATGCATAATTATTGGAATAACCTTCTATTCAAAAATGGGTATTGCAGCCGCTGCATGGGGCACTCTTTTTGGTTTGGCAGGTATGCTGCTCATACAGCTGCCTTCCATATTCAAGCTTGGTTACAGGTATACGCCTGTAATTGATTTGAAGGATAAGAATATAAGGCTTATAGGAAGTCTGGTCATACCGGTATTTATAAGCTCATCCTTTAACCAGATTTATCTGGTGATCAACAGGATACTGGCCTCTGGACTTGGCAGCGGTAATATCAGTTCCCTTGATTATGCCGGTAAAGTAGCTGTAATAATAAACAGTGTGTTTATATACTCCCTGGCAACTGTCTTATATCCGTCCTATGCTAAGAATAGTGATAATTTGGGCAGTTTTACATTGATTTTTGCAAAATCAATGCGAATGGTATCTCTGATAACAATACCCCTGGTGGCCGGACTGATAGTACTAAAAACTCCGGTTGTTCAGATACTGTTTCAGCGCGGGGCTTTTAGTTCAGAGAATACACGAGTCACAGCCGATACGCTGGCAATCATGTCAATAGGGATTATAGGGGTTGGCTTCAGAGAATTCTTGAATCGTGCCTTCTTTGCACTTAAGGATACAAGAACGCCAATGATAAACGGGTTAATAGCAATAAGTCTCAATATTATATTTAACATAACATTTGTCAGAATTATGGGGATTTACGGTCTGGCTCTTGGAACTACCTTATCCAGTCTGGTGAGCTCAGGAATGCTGGTCGTTAGGATAAAGCACAAACTTAATGATATCAGAGGACAGTTTATACTGGATGGCTTTATCAGGTCCTTGTCTGCTTCAGTAATTATGGGCATAATTGTATATTTTCTGGAAGGCCTCTTGTCAGCTGTATTTTCTGGAAGCACGCTTATGAGACTGATTAATGTAACAATATGTGCAGGAACAGGATTTTTGGTATATGCTGTATTGCTTTATCTTCTTAAGGTGGATGAGATCAGGAGCTTAATGGGTCATGTCAGAAATAAAATACTCAGGCACGCTCTTGGCGGTTGACTTGAAAAACTTCGCTTATATCATGGAGGTCATTATGAAAATATTATTTATAAACAAGTTTCTTTATCAGAAAGGCGGCAGTGAGACATATTTGTTTAATCTTGCAGATTATCTGAAGGCTCAGGGCCACAGCATTGATTACTTTGGAATGCAGGATGACAGGAACATTGCAAAAAACAGCCTTGAGCTGAGTGTATCCAATATGGAGTTCAAAGGGTCATCTATAGATAAGGTTCTTTATCCTTTCAAGATAATTTACTCTCAGGAAGCCAGAAAAAAAATAAAGGCTGTATTAAAGGCTGCAAAGCCTGATATTATTCATTTGAATAATTACAATTTTCAAATAACACCGTCAATCCTGTATGAAATAAAGAACTATAATATTCCCGTAGTGATGACTTTGCATGATTTCCAGGTAGTCTGTCCGAACCATATGATGTATCTTGCCAGTCAAAACAAAATATGTGAGGAATGCAAGGGGAGAAAGTACATTAATTGTGCCAAAAACAAATGCATACATAACAGCAGATTAAAAAGTATGCTGGCTGCTTTTGAAGGTGCGGTTTACTACAGTTTACAAACGTATGAGAAGTATATAGACCTGTTCATAGCTCCCAGCAGCTTTATAAAAAATAAATTTGTTGAGTTTGGGGAAAGCGAAAGCAAAATAAAGGTTTTGCACAATTTCACCAATAATAGCCCCAAAGAATATACTGCTAATAAACAAAAGTATATATTGTATTTCGGGAGACTATCTGCAGAAAAAGGTATAAACACCCTCATAAAGTCATGTAAAAAACTGCCGCATATACAATTTAAGTTTGTAGGTTCAGGCGAACTGGAAGATAGGCTGAAAGGAACAGGTAATATTGAGTACCTTGGATTTAAATCAGGTGAGGAATTAAATTCCTTAATCAGAGAAGCATTATTTTCAGTTTACCCATCTGAATGGTATGAAAATTGTCCTATGTCTGTATTGGAATCACAAATGTACGGGACTCCGGTAATAGGAGCGGATATTGGAGGGATACCCGAGCTGATAAGAAATAATATTGACGGATTGCTGTTTACTCCAGGCAATGCAGAAGATTTAACCTCCAAAATCGGGTATCTGTATGAAAATAGTGAAGTTCTTGGACAATTCTCTATTAATTGTATGAATAAAGCCAAAGATTTTTCTATTGAGAAATACTATACCCAGTTAATGAAATACTATGATATGACTATGGAAAAACACAAAGGCGGGATGGTAATGTCAGGTTGACAGTACTAAAAATTAACATAAAATGAGGAAGTAATTATTTATACATAGTTTGTTCCATAACATACTCTTGCACATCAAAAAACACCCTAATAATTATCTTAACCGGGAGAATCATTAAATGAAAATACATAGGAAGAAAACTGATATTTTTATAAGCTGCCTTATAATTGTAGTTGCAGCAATATTCTCAGTTGGTATTTATATCTCAAAAGCCCATAATGATTATCCCGATCTGACGTCAATAAGCGCTAAGTCTATTATTACCGGAGGTAGAGTTATGGATGACCATACTACAAAGAAAACAAACTCAAAAAGAAATAATAATCTGGGAAATGCAAATTATTATAACCCTAATGACGGACTATATTACGCAGACAGCGGATTCAAAACTATTGCAAATGACAATACAGAATACCTGCTCAGCTTGTTTAACAGCGGTAAGGATGTAAATCTTCCGGCTGGAAACTACTTATGCAAAACCAATGTTTCAATTACAGGAAATGAAGTTAAAATTAAAGGTGTTAAAGACAGGACCAAAATAGTATTTCAGTGTAAAGATTTTGTTTATAACAGTTCCGGACCATATAATGAAGGAGTGGTAGTAAACAAAAACCATGCAAATGAATATAATGAGGCAAATGCTCAAGCTATCGGCATATATGATATAACCTTCGAGTATAAAAGATATCAGGCAAAATCTCCAAAAACCATTATGCTCTTTAAAAATGTTAAGAAGTTGCATTTGGTAAACTGTTCTTTTATAGCGGATCTTCCAAATGAGATACCAGTAACAAACCTGGATTTGTATAATGCCTGTAAAAATGTCTTAGTTTTAGACTGCTACTTCAGTAATAAAACCAGGGCTTTAAGCGGTGGGTGCATCTGGGTGAGAAATCTGACCACTCAGACAGTTTCGGTACCCGGAAATAATACTGAAAATGTTACTATAAGAAGCTGCGAGTTCGATAAAGATTCCAAGGACGAAGTAATATCTGTATACTCCACAATCGGAAATGTAAAGGATGTAGTCATTACGAAATGTAAAATAAGAGATTATTTCACTAAGCAGGACACTGTTTTAAGTGCTATTTCCAGTGAAGATAAGTATTATGGAACAGTTGAAAATGTAGTTATATCAAATAACTATATATACTCTCAGAATTTTAACGCTTTTATGATATCAACAGGTTTGGAGAACCGCAAAAAACAGACAAAGAATGTTGTAATATATAATAACGAAATAGTTAATGACTCTCAAAGCACAAAGAGAAGGATAATCATATACAATCCATTGGTTAACAAAGACGGTAGTATTGTGGTTACAGGAAATGAAATAATTTCAAAACCAAATCCTTCAGTTTATGCCATTGCCAATGTTTCAATTGCCAATGAAAATAAAATTACCGGAAATATAGAGAGTGCTGTTGTCGGAGGGATCGCTGCAGATAACATTATTACCGGAGCCCTAAATGGAATAGTTAATCCGGACGCAGCATTAAAGAATACAATAAACCAGGTCAAATATGGAATAAGAGTATTCCAGAATGACAGCTATCTATATTCAAACAATATAGAACTGGATAAAGACAATGGAATATGCGGTATTGAGGTACTGTCAGAAGAAAATGTCATCTGTGCTAAAAATATTATTCAAACCAATGCCAAAGCCCAATACGGTTTTATAGCAAGGAGCCCTGATACACATCTTTACAGCAATCAAGTTTCAGGAGAGGGAAAAATATCAATAGGTCAGTAAACAAGTACATCACAAATTGCATGAGACAATAAACGTCTCATGCAATTTTAATTTACTCAAAAAATTTGTATAGGAGGTACCCATGGCAAAAAGAACTTTATATGGCTCAATAATAATTACATACCGCTGTAATGCGAAGTGCAATATGTGTGATTGCTTCAAGGATCCGAGCAGGCCTGAGGAGGAAATATCTCTGGATATCATAAAAAAACTCCCTGAGATGTCATTTACAAATATAACAGGAGGAGAACCTTTTATACGCAAGGATATAAATGAGATTGTCAGAGAGCTTTACAAAAAAACCAACAGAATAGTTATATCGACAAATGGCTACTTCACCGACAGAATACTTGAACTTTGCAGGGAGTTTCCCGAGGTAGGAATACGAATAAGTATTGAAGGGCTTCAGGAAGCCAATGATACTATAAGAGGAATTCCTGACGGCTTCAACAGAGGCTATAATACCCTTAAAAAACTTGTTGCATCAGGGCACAGGGATGTAGGTTTTGGCTGTACGGTTCAGGAAATGAATTCCCAGGATCTGATCCCGCTGTACAAGCTTTCTGATGAGCTTGGAATGGAGTTCGCAACTGCAACTCTGCACAATTCCTTCTATTTCAGGAAAACAGACAATAGAATAAATGACAGGCTGAAGGTAGCTGAAGCTTTTGAACAGCTTGTAAATCAACTTCTTAAATCAAAGTCACCCAAAAAGTGGTTCAGAGCATATTTCAATCATGGGTTGATTAACTATATATATGGAAATAAGCGTTATCTCCCTTGTGATATGGGCAGCAACGGTTTTTTCGTGGACCCCTTCGGACATGTATTACCATGTAACGGAAGTGATGAAAGAATGTCTATGGGAAGTCTCAACGAGAATACCTGGGAGGAAATCTGGAATTCCAGCCGGGCTGATGAAGTTCGTAAAATGGTAAAGAACTGTCCCAAAAACTGCTGGATGATAGGTAGTGTGGCGCCTGCCATGAAGCAGAGAATCTGGGTTCCCCTCTGGTGGGTTGGCAGGCATAAGCTGAAGGGCGGCTACCGCCTTAAAGAAAACAAATTTATAGAGTTCAAGGAGTTTAATGAGCATGAAGATAGCGATGATAGGGCAAAAGGGTATTCCGTCTAGATCCGGAGGGATTGAGATCCATGTGGAGGAAATAGCAAAAAGGCTTGTAACCCTCGGTTGTCAAGTTGAGGTCTATAGCAGAAAGGATTACTGTGACCTGGAATTTGAAGATGGAAACTACGTGGGAGTGAAAATAAAGTATACTCCCTTTATCAATTCAAAGCATCTGGATGCTTTTACCCATACCTTTACTTCAACTATAAGTGCACTTTTATCAAACTGTGATATATTTCATTACCATGCTTTGGGACCGTCTACTCTGGCTTTCATTCCTAAAATTTTCGGAAAAAAAGTAGTTTGCACCGTGCATGGTTTGGATTGGCAGCGGGGTAAATGGGGGAATTTTGCTTCAGCTTTTCTTAAGTTCGGAGAATATGCTACTGCAAAATTTGCTGACAGGACAATTAGTGTTTCTAAAAATTTGGTCGGGTATTACAGGGAAAAGTATAATGTAGAACCAACATATATTCCAAATGGAGTAGAGAGACCGGATCTGCTGAAGGCAAGGATAATAAAGGAAAAATACAACCTGGATTACGAGGATTATATATTGTTTCTGGCAAGACTGGTTCCCGAAAAAGGAGCACATTATCTTATTGATGCCTATAATAATATAAAAACAGGTAAAAAGCTGGTGATAGCAGGAGGTTCAAGCCACAGCAGCAATTATGAGCTGGAAATCAGAAAACAGGCTGCAGAAAACAAGAACATAATTTTTACCGGTTTCGTTCGTGATCAGGAATTGGCGGAGCTTTACAGCAACGCTTATTTTTATGTCCTTCCTTCTGATATCGAAGGTCTTCCCATCAGTCTTTTAGAAGCAATGAGCTACGGAAATTGCTGTCTGGTAAGTGATATTCCCGAGAACACCAATGTCATAGGAACTATCGGTTACTGCTTCGAAAAAGCCAATGTGGAAGATCTGTATGACAAATTAAACATGCTGCTTGAGGATAAAGAAAAGGTTATAAAGGTTAAAAGCCTTGCAGGTAATTACATTTTAAACAAATACAATTGGGATCGGATAACTGTAGAAACCAAAAACCTTTATAACAAGGTGTTAGGCATCCATGATCGTAAACGGAGACCTTTGCCTCGTTGAAGCGCACAACGGTAAGAAAATTTTTCTGCAATCGAAAAATTTTCTGTGAACAGATACGCTGTTAAGCAGGCTCTTAGTAAAAAAATACCTGGTGGGAGGTTGGGAAATGAAAGAAAAAGACATAATTTTAACTGAACTTTTAAGTGCTTCAATAAGATACAGAAAAGTCAATATTGAAAGCTATAGAGATAGAAGTATGGACTGGCAGGAGATTTTTATGGAGGCCGGCGCTCACCAGGTACACACATTGATATATCCGACCGTAAAAGGCTTTAGTGAAGAAATCGGTGTTGAAAGTGCAATTATGGATAAATGGAAGCAATCAGTAATGTCCTGCGGCTTTCAGATGATTTGTGACGAGGTCTGGATGGGAGAAGTATTGCAAATACTTAATTCCTATGGAATAAAAACCATAGTGCTTAAAGGAATGGTAATAAATAAATGGTATCCCTGCCCCGAACTTAGAACTATGGGAGATTCGGATATCCTGGTCCGTGAAAAAGACCTGGAAAAGGCAAGCGAGTTACTGCTGGGGATGGGTTACAGCCAAAAGAAAGACATAAATACCAAACATGTTGAATTTTATAAGGATAATTTTATAACTATTGAGCTGCACAGGCTTCTCGCAGATTATAGCTTTATAAGGAATTCAGATGCTTTAAATTACGATGCATGGAACAATCCCATGGAAATAGATATCGGGAATACGAAGGCACTTGCTTTATCCTGGGATATGCAGGCGGTTCATTTGCTTATTCATATGGCATCACATATTTCTCACGGTGGTATCGGATTAAGGCAGTTATGTGATTTTGTTATTGTTGTTGAAAAGGGTCGTGAAAAAATTGATTGGAATATTGTTCACAATAAATCAATAAAATATGGTGTTGACCATTTCATGTATGCAATTTTCGCTGTTTGCCAGACCTTGTTCCAGGTTGAAATTCCTTCGGTATTATCCTCGGAAATAGAGATTGCAAATGGAAAAGTGGAATTACTCATAGAGGATATTTTAACAGGTGGAAATTTTGGTAAGAAGGATCTGAAACGTACATCGGCAAATGTTCTTGTAAATAATTCCGGAGGGGGTAAAGATCAGCTCTATAAAAACAAGCTGGTCAATGCCATAAATATAATTTTCCCAAGCCGGGATAAAATGGCATACAGGTATAAATATCTGTATGTTAACAAAAATCCATTATTGTTACCAGCCGCATGGATGCACAGAATAGCATATGGCATAATCCGTAAGGACTATAATTTTAAACATAAAAAAGCAATATTTAAGGATGATTCACTGATTAATATGGCCAGAGATAGAAATA
>JAQSXC010000221.1 GCA_029266335.1 Eubacterium sp.
GAAATCTACAATTTCCATTGCAAGTTATTCGGAAAATGATCTGGATGGCCTTTATGAATATTTTGAAGCTATCAGGCAAAAGGATGGAGCTATTAACATCCCAAAAGAAGCTGGATTGTTTATATCAACCAAAGCAATAAATTCTTACTAGGTGCAGAAGTATAACAATGATCAATATTCCATTTATAGTTATTCTTTGAAAATAAAGAAAAATAACTTTGGAAGTGAGTGATATTTGTATGAAATTTACGACATTCTATTTTAGCGGTACCGGAAACACAAAATGGGCAGCTGAGGAATTTAATAAGATAGTTATTGAAAAACTTCACATCAGTGAATTAATTTCAATAGATTCTTTAGAAAATAATGATTTCTCTTTTTTTATTGATATATGGTGGAAATATTCCGCCTATTATGCGGACATTTATTAAAAATATTATAAAAGCTTTAGAAACTGAAAGGGATATATCCAAACCTGTGTATATAATTAATACTTTTGCCTATGTTAACGGCTTCGGTCCGTTTTGTTCCAAAAGGCTGTTTGAAAATTCCTGCTTCAATTTGATTTCCTACATAAATATCCGCCTCTGCAATAATATTTCAAGACCAAATTTAAGAATGAATCTGACTAATCAGACTAAGCTGGAAAAACGTAAAAAAGAGGCTGTAAAAACTTTATTAAAAATGGTTGATTTAATCTTGAAAGGGAAAAATAACATTACAGGAATTGGTCCTTACCTAATTCCAAATATATTAATCCGAAAAAAGTCTATAAAAGCTATTGAGAATAATTACAAGACATTATCAATTAACTGTGATACATGTAACCGATGCATGAGATGTGTAAATAATTGTCCAACGAAAAGTATTAATTATAATAATAATAGCTTTACTTTTTTACCTTCATGCACTGCTTGTATGCGCTGCTACAATAATTGTCCTGCATATTCTATACTATTTAACGGAAAATTTGCTGATCCTGATTTATATGAACGATATCATGGGATTAGATGATAGACCTAAATCAGGTGTTAGCTGTATTTTTTATGTAGATGAATTACCCAATGATAAACTGAAAAGTCACAAAATAATCAGAAGAATAGTATTAAGACCGTTCAAGACAGCCTACCAGTTTGCTTGTGAATACCTCTCACGATATTCTTTGGGCGTCATACCAACTCTTTTTTTAAAAATAGAGATAAAATAACTTTGGGAATAAAATGACAGGTAATGACTGATATGACTATATGAATACTCAGAATAAATAAGAAGGTTTTTTGCTTTGTTAATTCTTTCGCCTTCGATAAAAGAACTAAGTGTTTGTCCGGTTTCCTTGCGGAAAAGATACGAAAGATATTTTGGAGTCAGCTTGACTTCCTTTGCCAGAGTATCTAGAGTTATTTTGTTATTGATATTTATGAAAATATAATCAATGCATCTGGATATTGGTTTTATATAGTCCGGCTTTTTCGAAGCTTTTGCTTCTGCCACACGCCTGGTAAAGTCAACTGCCATTTTTTCATTCAGAATATTCAGTTCGTATAAGGTTCTGCAATTCTCCATCTTCTTAATATAAACATCACTTAATGTGAAAGCAGTTTCTTCATCAAGTCCTCCTTCGATGGCATATCTGGTTATCAGAGTTGTATTGGCAATACAGCCGTAAAATAGCTGTCTGAGGGGATTATTCGACATGTTTCCATACCTGACTTGAGGAAGAGTTTTATAAGTTGCCTCCAGCTGAGCAGTATTTCCTTCCTTTACGCAGTTCAATACAGCTATTTCATGGCTGTAAGGTGTATGTATCCTGCAATCCTCCATATTTTCAAAAAGCTCGTGAATAAAGGTACGGTTTAAAGAGCCTTGAAGGTTTGAAAATTTATAGTTGCTTATTTCATTCAAACCAGGAGCATCCTGCTTCAATAACAGCATCATGATCCGCAAACATGAACCAAAGGAGTTCAAAGATACAACCGGCAGATTTTCAACAAGGGATTTTAATTCCATGGTATTTATATTGTCGGCAAAGGAAAGGGATCTCATTTCAGTAATGTGATAAAAGCCGGATAGCAGCATCGGGCCTCCAAATAAATAAAAGCTCTCAAAATTACGCTCAAACTTAAAAATATAGTATAATTCATTTTCATAACTTAATATATCAAAATCAGGACTGGCGATTTTAAGAATCAACCTGCCTGTATGAGCAGCCAATAATTCTCTTAAGCCATGGGAAACTGAAAAAAAGCAATATTTCAGTTCAAGGTTTTTATTAAAAATCCATAGCGGGATTCTGTTATTATCATAGAGTGCCTGCAGCAATAATTGTTCAGATGACGAAAACACATGATCTTCCTCCTGACTGTTATAACGAATAGGTGTACTCACCATGGATATGCTCACCGCCGCCTGAAAACCGAAGCGGTAGCTCCAACTACAGAAGTGGAGGACATCTATTGCCTCGTTATATGAATATATTATAACTTGAATATAAAATGTCAAGAAATTATGATATAAAAAGCGAAAAAACAATATTATGTGTCCAAGTACAATGCTAAAATGACCATATCAGATAGTATAACGAGACAAAGGAAGAAAATTTTCCTGCAGCTTAAAAATTTTCTACCTGCGTTATAAGGAGAAATTTTATGATAAATAATAATGTATTATCAAAAAGAGAAAAAATTTCTTATGGCCTGGGTGATATGGGGAATAATATTGCTTATGGTGCTGTCGGCTTCTATTTTGTATTCTTTCTTACTGATGTTGCAGGGATATCGCCTGTATGGGCGGGTTATATTTTCATGATAGTAAGAATGTGGAATGCTGTTTGCGATTTGTTCATGGGTGTATTGTCAGACCATACAAAAACCCGTTTTGGCAGAAGAAGACCCTTTTTACTTTTTGGAGCTATCCCTCTTGCAGTGGGCTTTGCCCTTCTCTGGCTGGTTCCTTTTAACGAAAACGCCCGGTTGATTATTTACTATACACTTATAGGGATAGTATTCAACACTCTTTATTCCTTTGTATCGATCCCATATAATGCGCTGTTGCCGGAGCTGTCACAGGATTATAACGAAAGAACAAGTATTTCGGGATATAAAATGGCCTTCTCTTTTGTAGGGTCTTTATTATCTGCTATGGGGGTAACCTTTATTGTTGATACCATATATCCGGGAAAAAGTATGTATACGCAAAGTTTTCCTGTTATGGGAAGAGTATTGGCTATTATTCTTGCAATTAGCATACTATTAGCCTTTGCAGGCACAAAAGAACGTGTTGAATCAAGAGTAGCAGAAAAACAGGGAAGCCTATGGGAAAACCTGAAATCTCTTATTAAATTAAGGGAATTCAAATTAGTGTTAGGGGTTTTCATATTTAACATGGTATCTTTTGATATTATAATGGCACTTTACATTTACTTTATGAAATATGCCCTTGAAATATCAGACAGCATGAGCTATATCTTTATGGCGGTTCCTCTTGTAGCCGCTGTACTGGTAACACCACTATGGGTTGGCATAAGTAATAAAATAGGAAAGCAAAAGACATATGTTATATCTGCTATTTACTTTTTAATACCGTTATTTGCCTGTATGTTCATACCGGCAGGAAATATCCCGTTTACAGTATTTATTACAATTCTGATCGGAGTGGGAATTTCAGCATCTCAAGTATTGATATTTTCTATTCTTCCCGATGTTGTTGAAGTTGATGAATTGAAAAGTGGTGTAAGACGTGAAGGCATTATATATGGTGCAACCATGCTCTTGTATAAGCTCAGTTCGGCTATAACCGTTGCGTTTGTTTCAGCGGCCATGGGCTGGATGGGTTATGCTGAAAGTACTGGTAATTCTGCAGTGATGCAGTCGGCAGGTGCGATATTTGGAATACGGCTGCTTATGAGCTGCATGCCGGCACTATGCTTAATATTGTCTGTGATATTTATAAGAAAACTATCTTTAGGTAAAGAAAACTTTGAAAATGTTAAAAAATCAATTTCAAAAATCCAATGATGGGAGGACTGAAATATAAAAGCAGAAATAGAATATAGGAATTCTTTAAAGGAAAAAGCAAAAGAGCTGGTAACACAGATGACACTGGAAGAAAAGGCCGGGATATGCTCGGGAAAAGACTGCTGGAATACAAAGCCCATTGAACGTTTGGGACTTGATTCAATCTCCATGATGGATGGACCTCATGGTCTGAGAAAGCAGATCGGAGCTACTGATAATCTGGGAATAGGCGACAGCGTCCCGGCTGTATGTTTTCCAACTGCAAGCGCACTGGCATGCAGCTTTGACCGTGACCTGGCATACAAGGTGGGCAGGGCGGTGGGAGAAGAATGTGTTCAGGAAGGAGTCTCAATAATTTTAGGTCCGGGAATTAACCAGAAAAGAAGCCCGTTGTGCGGTCGGAACTTTGAATACTTAAGTGAAGATCCGACACTTTCCGGAGAACTGGCCGCCAGCATGATCCAAGGAATACAGAGTACCGGCACCGGAGCTTCGTTAAAGCATTTTGCGGTAAATAATCAAGAGAAACACAGAATGACAATTAATGCTGTAGTAGATGAAAGAACATTAAGAGAAACCTATCTGAAAGCATTTGAGATAGCAGTGAAAAAGGGTAACCCGGATACAGTTATGTGCTCCTATAACAGGCTGAATGGTGAATACTGCAGTGAAAATAAATACTTACTTACTGATATTCTCAGAGAAGAATGGGGCTTTGAAGGTGCTGTTGTTTCCGATTGGGGTTCGGTAAATGACAGGGTACTTGGCATAAAAGCAGGGCTTGATATGGAAATGCCGGGAAATCAGGGATATAATGATGCTAAAATCATAGAGGCTGTCAGGAATAAAACTTTGCAGGAAGAAGAGCTGGATAAGGTGGCATGCAGAGTTACAGAACTTATTTTAAAGGGCATGCTGAATAAAAAGGAAGGATACCAATATGATAAGCAAGCGCATCACCAATTGGCAGTAAATGCAGCAGAACAATCAGCAGTTTTGCTGAAAAACCATGGAAACCTTCTGCCGGGAAATCCGAAACAAAAAGCTGCAGTTATTGGTGCATTTGCAAAAACACCAAGATATCAAGGCGCCGGAAGTTCAAAAATTCATCCCATAAAAATTGAAAACCCGTGGGATTCATTTATTGAACAGGGCATTGAAGCTGCTTATGCACCGGGATATAGTCTGAAAGTAAAAAAATCTGATAAACCTTTAAATAAACAGGAGCTTGATGAACAGGAGAGATTAATCCTGGAAGCCTGTGAAACTGCTAAGAATAAGGATATTGTATATCTTTTTGCCGGCTTGCCTGAAGGTTATGAATCAGAAGGCTTTGATCGCAGGAATATGTGCCTGCCTCTGGAACATAACAGGTTAATCAAAGCAGTGAGTGAGTGCAATCCTAATGTTGTTGTAATCTTAATAGGTGGTGCACCCATGGAGCTTCCCTGGGTTGATAAAGTTAAGGCGGTACTGCTGGCATATCTTGGCGGAGAGGGTGGAGGAAAGGCACTCGTCAATTTATTGCTTGGCTTTGAGGTTCCCTGCGGAAAGCTTGCAGAAACATGGCCGGTTTGTTTGAAAGATACACCTTGTTATAATTATTTTCCCGGGGGCAGACTTACAGTAGAGCACCGGGAAAGTATTTATGCCGGATACCGCTATTACGAAAAAGCAGAAAAGCCGGTATTGTTTCCTTTTGGACACGGTCTTTCTTATGTGGATTTTGAGTATTCCAGCTTGCAATCAGACCGTGAAACCTACTGTTTGGGCGATCGGCTTAATATTACCTTTAACATTACAAATTGCGGTAATATGCCTGCCAGGGAGACTGCTTTAATTTTTGTGGCCCATGAAAATAAAACAGTATTTTTACCTGAAAAGGAGCTTAGAGAATTCATAAAAATACATCTGAATCCGGGGGAAACAAAACAGGTATCTGTTTCTCTTGATACAAGCACATTCGGGTATTATAACACGGTGATCAAAGATTGGTATTCAGAAAGCGGAAAATATAAGATCCTGGTCGGTTCCTCATCGAAGGATTGTACTCTTCAGGCGGAAATTTATCTAAGCAGCCCTGAGAAGCCTCAGCCTGATTTGAGAAAAACTGCTCCTGCGTACTATCAACTGCCTGAAAAAGAATTTGAAATATATAAGCAGGAATTTGAAGCATTATATGGCAGGAAGCTGCCTATAAGTGATTGCAGGGCAGCAAGACCATATAATTGGAATAATACTTTAGAAGATATCAGTCATACATTTATCGGGAAAATCTTAAACATATATGCTGACAGAATTGCCGGAAAGACAGCTGAAGTGGAGGAGGGACAGGAAGGAATGATGGCCGCAACCATCAGGGAGATGCCATTCTTTGCCATAGTTGCATCAGGAGAGGGAATGGTTTCCGAAAGCATGATGGAAGGAGTTATTTATATGCTCAACGGTCATTATTTTAAAGGAATGTTAAAATTATTTAAAAAATAATGACTGCTTAGAAAATTAATAACAGAAGTTATCAAAAATATAATGAGAACCACAGATACACCCCTTGCAGGACCAGTGCATGGGGTGTTTACTTTGCCTGTTATTTATAAAGAATTACTTGTTACAAATTGTGGAATATGATGGTATACTTAATCTCAAATACAGATGAGGTTTTGTTTTTAAACATCCCAGGGGCTACTCATTATGTTCATTGGAGCAACGCTGATATAGTTATAGATAAGATAAGAGAATTAATTAGAAATTCAAAGAATATATAAAAGAATATATGATAGAGGAAATTTCAAAAGAGGTGTAATTATGGCTGAATTTAAGAGACCCATTTTAAAAATACCATTATCTTATCTTGAAATATTGGAGATAGTTTCATTATCAGGAATTATTACTATATTTTTATATCTCTTCATAGCCTGGGAGCAGATTCCTGAAAAGGTACCTACCCATTTTGGTTCATCCGGATTGCCTGATAGCTGGGGAGGACGGGGAAGTTTATTGTTTCTGGCTTTTCTCATTATACCTCTGTACAGTTTACTTACAATTATCAGCAAATTCCCACATATTTTTAATTACCTCTGTGAAATAACCGAAGCAAATGCAAGATTTCAGTATCAGAATACCAGAACGATGATTGTTTTGCTCAAAACTGAATTAATTTTCATCTTTGGATATATTGAATGGAAATCCATTCAGGTGGCAGTAGGAAAGGCATCCGGGCTTGGTACTGCTTTTCTGCCGGTGCTTTTGCTGGTAGTGTTCGGAACAATTGGGATCTATATATATAGGACGATTAAGTATAAATAGTAAGGCAAAGAAGGTGCAATCATGCCAATCAGGGGATTTGAAGAAATCTATAAAAAAATACACAGCCGGAGGGTATATATGAAAACTGTAGGATTAATCGGTGGGATGAGTTGGGAATCTTCCCTGCACTATTATAAAATTCTTAATGAAGAAGTAAAATAATGAAGAAGTAAAAGGAAGGTTGGGAGGGCATAATTCCTGTAAATGCCTTATGTATTCTGTCAATTTTGCAGAAATAGAAAAACTGCAGCATGAAGGTAAATGGGATAAACTAACTGAAATTATGATATCAGCAGCAAAAAATGTTCAAAGGGGTGGGGCGGATTTCTTGGTAATCTGCACAAACACCATGCACAAAATGGCGGATGAAATTGAACGGAATGTTGGTATTCCGGTTCTGCATATAGCTGATGCCACAGCGCAAAGCATAAAGGGTGAAAAAATTAATAGGGTTGGGCTGCTTGGAACCAAATTTACAATGGAACAAGACTTTTACAAAGGCAGGATTTTTGAAAAGTACGGGATAGAAGTTATCATTCCTGATGAGCAGGAGCGTCAGATGGTCCATGATATCATTTACAATGAACTTGTTCATGGGGTTATAAAAGCTTCCTCACGAAACACTTATTTACAGGTGATCAGCAATCTTGCAAATAAAGGTGCGCAGGGTATTGTGCTCGGCTGTACCGAGATACCGTTGCTTGTTAACCAGCAGGACTGTGAAGTAAAGCTGTTTGATACTACCGCCATACATGCACTTGCTGCCGTGGAGCTGGCACTCAAATAAATTGAAATTTAAAAAGCAAATATCATAAATTTAACCGTCTTTGTAATTAAAGACGGTTATAAATTTGTAAAAGCAAATTATAATTAAATGTATACATTGTCCATATCAATTCATGTTTTCTAAAAACTTTTTCAGCCTGCAAGAGGTTCTGTCCATGCCCAGAACCTGTATTATGTCGAACAGGTCCGGAGTAGCGGAACGGTTTGTTAAGGCTACCCTTAATATCATGGCTACATCACCGACGTTTCCTTTGTAAGCTTCAGGATTTTTCTTGTATAGTTTGACATCCCTGGCAAAACCAAATTTTTCAGCCAGATTTTTTATTTTATCGAACCAGGTATCTTTATCATCCATGTAATTAAATACTTTTGCATATGAATGCACTATTGCCTTTGCAATATCAGCCGGTACTGTTGGAGGCAGGGCGTATCCCTCATTAATGGAAGTATTATAGAGTTCATCAAAAAAGTACGAGAAAACAGGTTTTATATCGGACCATACTATTATGTCCTTGCGAGGTTTTGAACCAATACGTCCGATGCTAAGAATCTTTATAAAATATTCTTTATATTTTCCCATCAATTCAGACAAGTCAGGATCATATTTATCTGCCCATATGTAGGCTTGATCATATAATTGTTCAGCACTGAGCCTGCTGATGACATCCTTGCTGATATCATTAAGCTTGTCTATGTCAAGCAAGGCACCGCTGGTACTCATTTTCTCAATTTCAACTGTAAATTTAGTAAAAGGTGCTTTCGGATTGTTAATACTCCAATCTTCATAATTCGAGTTAATCAGACTCATAAAGTATTCAATAACAGCCTGCCCCGGATAACCTTGACGTATATAGAATTCTGCCAGCCCGTCAAGGTCTTTTCGTTTACTGAACTTACGCTTTGAAGTGCCATCCATTTTCATTATAGGTGATATATGTCCATAAGAAAGTCTTTTAAAGCCAAGGACATCAAATAACTGCAGGTGTACAGGTACGGAAGACAGCCATTCATCAGCCCTCAATACATGCGTAGTACCCATCAGATAATCATCAACAGCGTGAGCAAAGTGATATGTCGGAAATCCATCAGTTTTCAGTATAACTATATCCTGGTTATTTTCCGGCATCTCAATATATCCCTTTATCAGGTCTGTAAACCTTACTTTATTATTTGGAGAGCCAGGTGATTTAAGCCTTATAACATAGGACTTTCCTTTTTCCATTTCTTCTTTTGCCTGTTGGAAGGTTATATTTCTATGTTTTGCCCATTCCCCATAATACCCCTGTATTGCACTTTGTTCTTTCTGTTGCTTCCTTAGTTCAGCAAGCTCCTCAGCGCTGCAAAAGCATGGATATGCAAGTCCTTTTACCAATAGATGTTTAACGAAAACCTGGTATATATCCGCTCTTTTGCTTTGCTTATATGGGCCATAGTTTCCAGCTTCACCAACGGATACCCCCAGGCCTTCGTCAAAATGAATCCCGAAGTAATCCAAGGCTTTGATAATTCCTTGAATACTGCCGTCTACTTCACGTTTCCTGTCAGTATCCTCAATACGTAAATAACAGATACCTTTACTCTGGTGCGCCAATCTTTCTGAAACCAGTGCGGCATATAATCCTCCTACATGAAGCATTCCTGTAGGACTTGGCGCAAATCTTGTCACCTTTGCCGATTCATCCAAGGTTCTTTTAGGATACCTGGAAAACATATCCTCCGGTTGTAATGTTACCTCGGGCAGCAGTAAATCTGCCAACAGCCTGTTATCCGCCATATAATCATTCCTTTCAATATAAATAAAAAAGCCTCTCGTCCGGAAAAGGACGAAAGACTTTACTTCCGTGGTACCACCTAATTGGGTAAATTTACCCCACTCAAAAGCAGCATAAAGATTACTTTATAATGCCCTCTTCAATAACGTGAAGAATCCGTAAGACCTACTCCGACTTTCGGTCTTCTGCTCCAAGGCTTCTTTCAACAACATTGAATACCTGACTCCCACCTGCACAGGCTCTCTTTGATTCAATAAAATGTATACTCTTCCTTTTCATTGCATTTACAATATGTAGAAAATATTACAGATATCATAATAGACATTATTCACTTTGTCAAGGTG